>JAKQEZ010000257.1 GCA_029558435.1 Bacteroidota bacterium | reverse complement strand
ATTGGTACAATAATTTATGAAACAATAGAACAAGCCGAACCGCTAACAAGGTATTGCCAAAAGCTGGGCTGAAGTGCAAAATTCAACGTTTGTACTTCCCTACCCGCCAAAAACGAATTATATTCGTTTTTTTCTTAAATTTATCTCACATAAATTCGTTTTGGCTAGCCTCGGTGCAAAATCGAAACTTCTCGCTTCGATTTCCCCGCCTTCGGCAATACCCAAAACGTTAGCGGGCATTGAAAAAAAACATCCGTAGACGAAAAGACAACTCGTTTAAGAAAAACTAACTTATTCAGAACTGCTAATTCAAAAAAGCGTTGAAAATCAAGGGTTACTTATCGCTACATTGTGAAGTTCAAAAATTATTTTTTCTTCATCAGTAAATATTTATTGTTTTTCAATAAATAAGTTTTATCTTTGCGACATCAATTTTAACTCATTAAAAGATATGTCAAAAAGAAACAACCTCGTATTTAAAGGCTTACATATTGTGGCTTGGCTCATTTTTGTAGGTTTATGTATTGAAACCGGTGGCTTGATTGTAAATTTCATTTTCAGTCTGTTCAAACCGGAATTTGTCCAAAATCTTTATCAGCCGTTGGACTTGACCGAAATGTATAAAGACAACAAATGGGTTTTTTTCGGTATCTACAGCTTTATTTTATCCATTTCAATTTTAAAATCCTTCCTATTCTACATAGTTATCAGGCTAATGCACAAAATGGATTTGACAAAGCCTTTCAACACTTTTGTATCGGACCAAATATTGCGAATTAGCTACTATACTCTCGCAATTGGACTATTTAGTTTTATTGCCAGACAATTAGCTAAATATTTAATGCAACAGGATTTTGCCACCGACAACTTAAACCAGTTTTGGGTAGACAGTCAAGCCTTTATTTTAATGGGAGCTGTAGTTTATATTATTGCGACTATTTTCAAGAAAGGTATTGAATTACAAAACGAAAACGACTTAACTGTATAAGCTATGCCAATCATTGTAAACCTTGATGTGATGATGGCAAAGCGAAAAATGTCGCTTAATGAGCTATCTGATAAAGTAGGGCTAACCCTTTCAAATCTTTCCATTTTAAAAACAGGAAAAGCAAAAGCAATTCGCTTTAGCACTTTAGAAGCCATTTGTAAAGTTTTAGACTGCCAGCCTGCCGACATTCTTGAATATGTTGAAGAACCTAAAAATTAAATAAATTATGAAAACAATATTTATAACATTCGCTTTATTACTATTCTCTTTTTGCTTGAAAGCACAAAATGACGAAAATATAACCATAGGTAAAAAGGAAGTCATTACTTCCAAAGCTTTAAATGAAAACAGGACACTTTGGATTTATACACCAAACATTACTTCTCAAAATCCAAATCCTGAAAAGCGATACCCTGTTTTGTACTTATTAGATGGTAGTGCACATTTCTATTCAACTGTTGGAATTATTCAGCAACATAGTCA
This sequence comes from Bacteroidota bacterium, assembly GCA_029558435.1. The sequence continues at coordinate 1,761 of JAKQEZ010000257.1, read as the reverse complement.
AGCCAACGGAAATGGCACATTGCCTGAAATGATTGTAGTTGCCATTGAAAACACAAATAGAGTAAGAGATTTTGTTCCCTCTAATGATTTGGACACCCCAAATCCCTTTATTGAGTTCCTTTCATCCGAATTAATCCCACATATAGACAAGAATTATAAAACTGAACCATATAAAATGTTGGTTGGTCATTCGTTAGGCGGACTTACAGTTATTGACATTCTTACTAATTTTCCTGAACTATTTAATGCTCATATAGCTATTGAGCCAAGTATGTGGTACGACAACGAAAAGTATTTAACCAACACAATTACTAAACTTCCAAAACAAAATATGAATGGTAATCGACTATTCATTGGAACAGCTAACACCCTACCCAAAGGAATGGAGCTTTCGCAACTCAAAAATGACAAGTCCTTTGAAACCCAACATATTCGTTCCATTTTTAAGTTAGATGAGTTTTTGAAAGCCAATACTAATGGATTAATTTATGGCTCAAACTATTATGAAAACGAAACTCATAATACTGTTCCCTTGATAAGTGAATATGATGGTTTGCGTTTTATTTTTGACTTTTACCTTTTAGATGCAACAGAAAAAGACTTCACGGACTCAACTGCCTCAATCGCTTCAAAATTAAAAACCCATTATGCAAACGTAACCGAAAAAATGGGCTATATGAATGCAGCACCTGAAGCATTCATCAACTATTTTGCTTATGAAGCATTGGGTAAAAAACAGTACAATAAAGCAAAAGCATTATTTGAACTAAACATTGAATGGTATCCTGAAAGCAGTAATGTTTATGATTCGTATGCAGACTATTATTTAGCACAAAAAGACACCGCAAACGCTGTTACGAATTACCAAAAAGCATTACAGATAAAGGACATTACAGAAACCCGAAGCAAGTTAAACGCATTAACTAATAAAAGAACTATAAAGTCTGCGACTGTTGATTTACAAAAATATGCAGGAGTTTATGTTTTAGAAACCTATAATATTTCAATTGTATTAGAAATTCGAGATAACAAATTATTTGCAAAAGTACCAGGACAAGAAGATGACGAATTTGAATTTCAATCAGAAAACATTTTTACCGTTAAGGGAAAACAAGGTTATAAAGTTACGTTTGAAATGGACGGAGATAAACCAAAAGGATTTACTTCGGTGCAACCAAACGGAACATTTAAGGCAACATTTAAAAACAGATGAGCGGATAAGAAAAAAGAAATCAAATTAGACAGAAAACAATCTAACGAACTGAAAAACAACGACCCGCTAACAATGTGTATAAGCAATAGCGGGGAAAGTGCTAAAGTCAAAGTTTCTGCCTTTTAGCTATCTTTGTACCTAACCGAACAGTTAGTGGGTTTAATCCGCTACTGCTCATACACTAGACCGTTAGCAACAATTATGCACTTCGTAATGAACATAAGTGTCGTCCAGTTCTTCATCATTAAGATTTTTGCATAATACTTCTGCTTGTTCTTTCGTTAAATTCTTTTCCATTATTGGATTTGTTACAGCAAAAAACATGTGTCTCCTAACACAATAACTGTTGCTAACATCGTGTATAGCACATTGCTGTTCGTTTTTCAAATTTTCATTTTCCATATTTTTAAAGTTTTGCGTTTCAAATTAAGTTCTCGTTTGGCAACGTGCCATACACGTAGCCGTTAGCGGGCATTGAAAAAAAACATCCGTAGACGAAAAGACAACTCGTTTAAGAAAAACTAACTTATTCAGAACTGCTAATTCAA
>JAKQEZ010000248.1 GCA_029558435.1 Bacteroidota bacterium | reverse complement strand
AATGATACTGCTCGAACATTACAGAGAACTTCAAAGCTTTGAAGAAACGTACCATTTCAATAACGAACAGGAAGAAATACGCTATTTCAAGCACTTTAAACCACAAATTTTGTCGGAAATTCTATATTGTAACAAGGTAAGGAAAATCATACATTTTTCACAGATACAATGCCTTGAAATCAGCGAAAAGCATCTAAATTGTGAACTGAAAAAGATAACGGACTTTTATGAAAGTCATATTGATTTTATTAGCTACATGAACAGTGAGCAAATCTTTTCCGATGAAGCATTGTTTTTAAGAAAAAATGCAAATGTGTCTGCTGTTCCCTCGTATTTGCTATTACGAGAAGATGCCAACCAAATTACCAACGGTGGGCATTTGGTAGTAAAATTATTGCTGAACACAAAACTTTACAAATTCATACAAAACAAATTAAACGGAGAACCAGTGAGCAAAAACGGTAAAACTATAAAGTCGGACTTTTTATGGACAGCTCCGAAATCCGCATTAATAGAGGTAATTTATGCACTTTATTATAAAGGTGTGATTAACAATGGGAGTGCAGAAATCAAACAATTAGTACATGGATTTGAGTTGTTTTTCAATGTAGAATTAGGCGACCCTTATCGCCATTTCACCAACATTAAACAGCGTAAAAAAACAACTACTACTTTCCTTGAATCTCTGCAAAATAGCTTGATTCAACACATGAACGAGCAAGACTCTATTCCTTAGCAAAAGTGAAATTTTTTAGGAATAAATACCTGTTTTTAAAGGATAACAGCAAAGGTGGTTCAAAAATGAGTCACCTTTATAGTTTTCACACCAAATTTAATGAATTTCAATTTTTAAACATTGATAATCTGATAGTTAAAAAATTTTAGCATAAAAAAACTATCATCTTGATAACACCTTGACAAATAAATTCATTCAAACATCGGAATTTTGTCGCAGAAACAAATAAATGTAAAGTTATGGCAACAGAAATTATTACCATGGACGATTTGGAACAATTCAAATCCTCCTTACTGGCTGACATCAAAGAAGTTTTATCGGCAAACCAAACTGCTCCTTCCGAAAAAAAGGAAGAAACAACTTGGCTCAAATCACACCAAGTGCAACGTATGCTTGGAATTTCTCCTGGCACATTACAAAATCTCCGAATTAACGGAACACTTCCGTATTCCAAAATTGGAGGTGTGATTTTCTACGACCGCAGGGAAATTATGCAAGTCATGGAAAGCAACAAACGTAATTCGTTGTAGTATGAGAACCCATGAAATGCCTGTCAACTACATTCAGCACTTGACAGGCTTTTTTGAAAAATCGGCTGAAGATGAACGCTTAACTGCTTATCATCAAGTATTGTATCTGGCACTTTTTATCACTTGGAACAGTAGTAAATTTAAAAATCCCATT
>JAKQEZ010000243.1 GCA_029558435.1 Bacteroidota bacterium | reverse complement strand
GGTGTATTTTTATTTTTTTGAAGCGTTGGGAAATTTTTTAAAAACAATTTTGTCTGCGTTGGCAAAGCAAGCTCTTTTGCAATTTTTGGTCTGTGCGTTGGCTTGTGCGAATTGCAAATGTGCTTGCTTTTAGCGTGGGCTTTCCTTTGGTTTCATAAATATTGATATTAAAAGTCCTATTCCTACAATTACGTCAACTATGTTCCACATTTGTCTGCCAAGTGCGATTTTGAAAAACGGTTGAAATAGCAAGGCAAGTCCACTGTAAATTATCATTTCTGATTGTCTGCCTTGTTCGTGTGCTTGATAAGCTAAGATTGCAAAGCCAATTAAACCTGCGAACCTTACAAACTGATAAAATCCGTAAGGCATATCAGCTAAACAGAGAAAAAATAAAATCGCTAAAACTATTTTTATTGCGTTATTCATCCTGTTTATTATTGTCGGCAATACTGATTAAGTCAAACTGTGGTAGTTCAGAAATTTCAAAATATTGGCTTGTGATTTTATCAAGGAAAGTGTCAGTGATTATGTCGTCTTCCAAGTATTGTTCAATATCAGGGAACCGAGCTAATATTTTTTCATCGCTTACATTCAAACGGTGACGAATATTTTTGAAAAACTTGATTTCTGAATAATCGATTTGTTCGTCTGCGTTGATTGTTTGTATTGCAAAATCAATCAAAGTCAGTTCTTCTTCTTCACTAAGTTGAGTTTGCTTTAGCAAGTCAAAATAATACTGAATAAAGGATTTTCCTCCACTATTTATTTTGCCAACAAGTTGATTGATTTCTTCTTGAAAGTTGAAATTCGTAAACAATGAAGATTTTTCGCACATTGATTTTATAAGGGAAATTTCCCTATCATCAATATTGCCGTCTGCTGCCATACAGCAAAATGCTGTTTTAAGCAAAAGTTTGTCAAAAGTTATTGTGTCCATATTTTTTCAATTTTGTTATTTAAAACCAATGCGTGGTCTTTCGTTTTTCTGTTCGATGTTTTCTCCGTCCATTTTTGCTTTTATTACTTCATATTTTTTCAACTCCTGTAATGGCACAGAGGGTTTTGTATTCTTAATTACTTCCTCCAAAATTTTCATTGATATTCTTGACTTAGTTTTCAATGCCAATCTTGATGCTTCATTAACTAAAAGTTCAATGTCTGCCGAAACATAATGCTCTGTTATTTTGGAGAGTTGGTCGTAATCAATACCAAAATCCAATGGACGATTTTTCAAATACATTTCAAACATTGATTTTCTCGCTTCAAAATCGGGTGGGGGCAAATAAAATTTCTTGTCTAAACGACCAGCACGAAGCATTGCAGGGTCAATCATATCAGGGTAGTTAGTTGCTCCAATTATAAAAATCCCTTTTTCCCCTGTTCTGTCCATTTGTGCCAACATTTCATTTACTGCACTTTTTGCCATTTCGTGGACATCACTATCACGGTTTGGCAATAGCTCATTTATTTCATCTATAAATATGATTGTTGGAGCATTTTTTTCTGCTTCTTCAAACATTTTAGCAATGTTTTCTTGGGTTGCGTTTATGTATCGGCTTTTCAAAGTGCTTGGAGTAGCCAACATAAAATTAAAGCCAACTTCCTCTGCGAAGTGTTTTGCAAAGAATGTTTTACCACATCCAGGAGGGCCGTATAACAACATTCCATTTGGAATTGTAACGCCATATTTAGCATATTCTTCTGGACTGTGTAGAGCATCAATGACATCTAATTTCAATTGTGCTTTCAACTCGTTCATTCCTGCAATAGCATCAAATCCTTTTCCTTTCGCTTTTTTGCTTTGTATTTTCTTTTCGGGCTTATCTTCTGACTTTACTTTTTGAACCTTGTCAACATCTTCAATTTCTATTTCTCCATTCAATGCTTGAAGAAACTCATTTGCACTCTGAAAACGGTCTTCTGTATCTTGACTTAATGCTTTTTTCAAAAGAAAGTTAGTCTGCTGTTCATACCCAATAAAGTCATTTGCAATCTGTGGAAAGGATAAGGGTTTACTTCTTTCTTGCATAACAAGTTCTTCTGCATTCGTTCTGTCTGCTTGAAATTTTGAAACGTCCTTAAACCAAGGTGGTAATCCGAATAATGATTGATACATTACTGCACCCACTGAAAAAATATCACTTTGAGGTGAATACAATCCATTAAAACATTCGGAAGCAACATAATTCAAATTCAATCCAACTTTATTGAATGCTTTTGTTGATTGATGAAATGAACGAGCAAAACCAAAATCAATAATTTTTGCTTTGGGAACATCACTTGACAAGTCAAGCATTATGTTTTGCGGTGTGATTTCATTATGAATTATCGGTTCGGGTAAACTATGCAGATAATTTAAACCTTTTAAAACATCAGATATTATACTTTGAATGTCATAGTAGTTATTAAACGGCTCACGGCTTATTCTCTCCGCTAATGTTTCACCAGCAATGAAGTTTAAAACCAAATATCCAAACTTCTTATTTTCGTAAATAACCTCACCGCTATCCTGGTAAGTGACAATATTTTCGTGCTTTACATTTTTCAAAAGCTCGATTTCCAAAAGATTATTGTCGCTGTCAAATGCTGAACGATGCAATTTAGAGTAGTTGAATAATTTCAAGAAATACAACTTGCCGTCAGTTCCTTTAACACGATAAGTTTCGGCATTACTTCCCTGTTTGATAAAAAGCAGAATGCTGTATTTATCATTTATGGAAAAACCTTTTGGTAATATGCCTTTGCTATTGCTCATTATCTTAAGGTATTGGTTGGTTTTTCATTGTCAGGCATTAGACCAATTATTTGAATAAGAATATTACGAATACCTGATGTGTTTCCATTCGTAGCCATTTGTAAGCCTTGATTTACTAATTGTCTTGCTTTAGTGGCATCTTTCCAATGGTATGAATTGAAAGTGTCATTTATATGACGTAAAAATTGAACATCCATAGCATTACCAGTTACGGCATTGCGTAATTCAAAATCCAACTGTCCAATTTCTCTTGTCAGCTCTTTTGCCTCCTTGATGTTCTTTTCCTTAACAATGTGTTCAACCTTTTTTCTGTATTCCTCTAAATGGCTTTCAATCTGTCTGATATTCAAATTGCCGTCATCAGCATTTCGTTTGATTTTTTCAATCAAATCTTCTAATTCGTAAAACGCCTCTTTTAGTTCTTCTTCTACTTTTGGATATTCTGCCGATTTTTCGGCACCGTCTAATTTCAATAACTCTTTACGCAAACCATCTAAAATTTTCATTTTGCCGTCTGCACTTCCTTTTTCGTTTTCCAATTGTTCTTCAAAAGCGTCCAGTTTTTCGGCAACATCATCAGCATTTACCTTTTGTGCTATGCGTTTGGCTTTTGCAATTTCCTTTGTTAAAAAATCCTCTGTCGGTGGTTCTGTTTGCTTAATTTCAATTTTTAATTCTTCTGTGTGTTCAATAGTTGGGAACTCCGCTATGAACTGCATTATTTGTGACCTGTCCACTTTGATTGTAATGTTTACATCACTTCCTTCTGGCAGTAGTTTAGGTAAAGTTTCACCGCTGATTATTACTTCGGTAATTAGATTATTCAGAACTGGATTTGTTCCCTCTGCATTGTGGTCGCCTTGATAAATTGGAATGCGAATAAAATCACTTACCATTCCGGGTCTAATTGCTGACCTTGTTTTTAAGCCATTACGAACACCAGTAGC
>JAKQEZ010000238.1 GCA_029558435.1 Bacteroidota bacterium | reverse complement strand
TTTTATTTTATTTCGACACCACCAACGCCGAACTTTTTTCGCAACAAATAACCCAAATTCAAGACCGCGAAAAAGTATTGCTCATTAAAAAGGCTTTGGGCAATGCTAAAAGTTTATACAACCTAATCCGTTTATTCGGTCATTTTGATTTGCTCGAAAAAATTGATTTTAAAAAGTTGGCTCAACTTTATCGGGTAACAGAAGACCATTTAGCTCTGCTCAATACGCAGGAAGCCTTGAAAAACAACATCGACAACACTAATTTACTGAATGTAGCTTTGGAAGATGTGCTGTTTCACTTTACCAAAATTTCGGAAGAAGAACTGATTTTAGCCGATGAATTAAAAGATACTTTGCGGAAAACCCGTGAAACCTTGGCAAGTAATTTTGACAAGAAAGACCCCGAATTTGTTTCGTTGTACGAAGAACTGAAACGCTTATTCGACAAGAAAAACCTTGACGAGATTACACAGGACGAAATGAAACAAAACATTGGAGCATTGACGAAGATTTACGAGAAAATTAAGGAACTCAACCGCCAAAACAATTTACTGAAAGACAAATACGACAGCGACCCGAAATATGCCCGAATCCACAAACGATTGGTTGAAAAAGGGACATTATCACAAAAGGAAAGTGTGATTTTTGAAGCCCTGAAAAGTGTAAAACAAAATGCTGATTTGCAAGTGCTACAAAACACAAGGTTGTTAGATAATGAAAGCTATTTTACTACACAAATGATGCGATTGGTTATTGACCAATTCAAAAACAAAAACAATATAAATTTGAACGCTGAATCATCGAAGTATATTAATAATCTGGTGGTTAATGAATATCTGAACGAATTTTATGGAAGAGCAATCTGAAAAAAGTAATAATATGGAAGAAATTCAGCTTTATCAAAACTTTGTTATTTTCCAGACAAAAGATGGTAAGGTAAACATTGATGTTTTCTTTAAAGATGAAACACTTTGGCTCACTCAAAAAGCCATTTCGTCGCTTTATGGAAAGGACAGAAGTGTGATTAGTAAGCATTTAAAGAATATTTTCGATTCGGGCGAATTAGATGAAAATATGGTATGTGCAAATTTTGCACACACCACTCAACATGGCGCTATTGAAGGAAAAACGCAGGAGAAGGAAGTGAAATTTTATAATTTGCGAGCAATAGTTGCTGTAGGTTATCGTATCAATTCACATCGTGCCATTGAGTTTAGAAAATGGGCAACTGATATTTTACACGAATACATTATCAAAGGTTTTGCTATGGACGATTAACGCTTGAAGCAAATTAAACACTTCGGCGTTGACTATTTTGATGAAATGCTTGAACGCATCCGTGAG
>JAKQEZ010000234.1 GCA_029558435.1 Bacteroidota bacterium | reverse complement strand
ATTGGTCTTGAAACCTTCAATTTCAGTCCTGTTCGGTTTTACTTTTAAAAAGGCTTTGTTCAGTGCCTTTCTTGGTTTCAATTCTTTTAAAATCATCTACAAATTATATTTTCTATTTCAGTCGGTTAAGATAAGTTTTTCGGTCGGAACGGTGTCAGAGCGTTGGCAAAAAAATGGCTCTTTTGGTTTTTTGAGCGTTGGCTCGTGTGTCGGAAAAAACCAAATGTGCCATTTTGCGGGTTGGCTTTTTTGTTGTCTGTCTGTTCGTTAATTTTTGCACTGTCGTCTGTTCTTTAGGGTTGCAGCTAACGTTTTGCAGCTTGGCGCAGGCGGGGCTTTTTAGCACTACACTTAAACCGAAGAACTGCACTTCAATTATACGAAAAATTGTCATACGAAGCACGAAACCCCCGCTTGCGCCAAACTGCTGTTACAGGTAGGCGTTCTTTATGTTTATTCGTCAAACCGTCAATATTTTCTGTCCTTTTTCGTCTATAATTATTTTTTCGTTGTCAAATGTTGTTACCAAGGCAAACCCGTTATAAAATGGTTCAATTGTCAGGTAGCGATTTTTATAAACTTCCTTCCCTTTTTTGTCAATGTGAAACCAACCGTTATTGTCTTTAGCTGTTGCAAAGTTTTTATGGAAAACTCCCAAGTCAAGAAATGATTTGTCGTTTATGAGTTTCCCTTTGTTGTCAATGTGTCTGTAAAAACCGTCTTTAGATTTTACACAAGCAATTCCGTCTTTGTAGTCGCCTGCGTAAACAAAATTGTCTGCGTAAATACGGTTTCCGTTTATGTCAATGTGAAAATATTGGTTGTCTGTATTGCGAACGGTGCAAATGTTTTCTTGAAAATTTCCTGTCCACGAAAACGAAGTTTGATAAACTCTTTCGCCTTTTTCATTAATGTGAAACCAACGATTGCCGTCAATTACAGAAGCACGATTACAATAAAAACCAAAAGTTCGTGAGTAGCGATTTCTGTAAAGTTCGTTTCCGTTTACGTCAATGTGATAAGCACCCGAATTATCTAAAACAGGAGCAAGTGCTGGCGAATGAAATTTTAAAACTTCAATAAATGTTTTTCCGAAAATTGGTTTTCCGTCAAATAAAAAATGCGTGTTGTCTGCTGATACTTTAATTTCTTGCCAATTCATTGTTCCTAAATGTCAGTCCTGTTAAATAGTTTATCCAATTATCTTTTGTGTAAACTTTCTTGTTTATGCTGAAATGATAAAACGCAATTAACATATCGTGAGTGATGAAAATTGTCATTCCGTTTTGTGTTGAGTTTTCGTTTATGAAATTCGTAATTCTAAAATTTAACTCGTCAATGTTCGGAATGCCTGGAATTTTTTCGCCTTGCATAAATCGTTTATACATTTCGTCAAAACCGTGTTGAAGAAAAAATTTCCCTGCAATTTTTTCGTCTGAAATATGAAGTCCGGGCGCACCCAACGAAGTTGTTTCAATTATTTCTATTGAATTTCCATAACCTTTGGTTATGTATTCAGCCGTCTGAACACAACGACCAACAGGACTTGTGAAAATTCTATTGATTTTTCTTTCAGATAATATTTCGCCAAACCTTTGTGCGTTTTGTTTTCCTTTTTCGTTCAATAAAATTTCATTTCCGAAAGAACCTTGCGGAATGTCATCTCTGTCAGCGTGGCGAAGCAAAAGCGATATTTTTTCGTTTTCCTTCATTTAGTTTGGTTTACGCATATTGCAGGTTTTACACAAATCAATTGTCTTGTAATTCTTTACAAGGTTTTGGTAATTGTCGTTTTGCAACACTTCTTCAATGCTTGTGTTTTCAATGTTTCCAAAGTGTCCAAGAGTTTTTCGCATTTCGTCAGGTGCACAACAAGGCGAAATATTTCCTGTCGCTGAAATCCAAAGTTCCTTTTCTAAAAACGGACATTCGTAGCTGTCGGGAATTTCTTTGTTTTCGTTTTTCTGTAATGGAATAATGTTTTCCAAAATCACTTTTTCGCCATTTGGCTTGCGGAATTTTTCTTGTGCTTCGTTCGCTTGTTTTACATACTCATTCCATTGCAAAATACTTTCGGGCGTTGCTTTCATTGATAAATGTTTGATTTCATCAAAATGCGCCCAAAGTTGATGTCCCTTTACTCTGTCCACACCAAGTTGTGAAGCCAATTTTACGATGTCTGCCAATTCGTGCATATTGTTTTGCATAAACGTAAGTTGAAACGTTACACGGCAGTAATAACCTGTGTTTGCAAAGTGTTCATCACGAATACGGATAAACTCTTTCACGTTTGCAACTGCTTGTTCAAAGTCAATTCCTTTCATTACTTCTTGCGAAGTTTCGGTAGTTGCACCGTTCCAACTTATTTTTACGTCCGTTGTAATTGGAACAATTAGTTTCGCCCATTCGGTAACGGTTTTCTCTGTTGTTCTCGGAAATGTTCCGTTAGTTGTCAAATTCATCTTGATGTTGTATTTGTAACACAACTCAATAAAGTGGGCAAAATGCTTGTAGATTAGCGGCTCGCCCATTGTGGACGGTATCATTTCCATAACACCGATTTTTTTTGCTTGCTCAAAAATTGGTTCTAACCATTCTTTCGGCATTCTGCGATGTTTACCGTTTAGTTTTTCTTTGATGTAAGTTGAAAACGGACTGTGTTCTTCGCACATTGTGCAACTCAAATTACAATCTTCAGGATTTGTGTCAAGCGTAACACGCCAAA
>JAKQEZ010000230.1 GCA_029558435.1 Bacteroidota bacterium | reverse complement strand
GAATTTATTGTTTTTCGCCCTTGCATCTGATTATGATTTTCTGAAAACGAATGTGAGAGATAATTTTTTTAACAAGCCTGACAACACAAAAACTTATTCACTATTTTTGGTTAGTTGTGCAACAAGCACACGGGTTTTGCGTCAGGCGGGCTGACGTGCAGACTTGAAGCTTTGTACTTCTAATGAACCTTACTAATAAATTGAAACTTTGTGCTCCGCAAACCCGCCCGAACGCAAAGCCCGAAACCGTTACCAGCAAGCGTAGGACGACCATCACGACCGCCAACAAACGACCATAACACGGCAGACAATTTCACTGTTCCTTGACATACTCTAACCCAACTTTTTGGCGACACGCAAACCTACCCCAAATGGTTTTAAAAATTTTGCCACCGCACATTTAAAATAGCTTTTTCCACCCACATTGGCACATTTGGTTTTGCCCTAAACACAAGCCGACCCTTCGCAAAACCAAAAGAGCCAATCTTGCCAACGCTCAAAAGGACTTACATCTTTACGAAATCTTTATATTTCAATTACTAACTTTGAAACAAAAAAAATTGGACTTTCTCAGAACAAGAAAATACAGCAAGAAAAATCAATATCTAATAAGCACACTGCTTATTGTGTTGTTTGCTGTTTTATGCTTTTTCTCAGTTGATTTTATTGGTTACAGAGCGGTTGCACTGATACTTTTATTGGTGGTATCGGTCAACGCTATTTTATTTGATATTTTCCCAGTATTACTTTCGGCATTTTTGAGTGCTATAATTTGGAATTTCTTTTTTATTCCCCCAATTCTGACTTTTCACATTGGCACTCCCGAAGATGGTCTAATGTTTTTAATGTATTTTGTAATCGCTTCAATCAATGCTGTATTGACATATAAAATCAGGGAAGTAGAGAGAAAAGAAAGAGATGAAGAAGAAAAGTTGAAAACAATTAAACTCTACAATACATTACTAAATTCACTTTCTCACGAACTGCGGACACCTGTTTCAACCATTATCGGAGCGGTGGACACGCTTAAAGAAAGCAAGGACAAACTTTCACCAACAAACCAAACTGAACTACTTTCACAAATTGACATTGCAAGCATTCGCCTAAACAGACAAGTAGAAAACCTGCTCAATATGAGCCGACTTGAAAGCGGAATGTTAAAACTCAATTTGGACTGGTGCGATTTGAACGAACTTATTTTTTCGGTGATGCAAAAGCTATCGCCAACCAACGGAAAGCACAAAATTGTTTTCAATGCGAATGAAAATTTGCCCTTGTTCAAGTTAGACAGGGGGGTGATAGAACAGGTTTTTCACAATATCATTTACAATGCAATTCAATACACACCTGACAACTCAAAAATAGTGATTTGTGCTTCGCACCAATCCGATAATTGTGTTGTTTCTATTTCAGACAGCGGGAACGGTTTTCCCGAAACTGAAATGCAAAATGTCTTTGATAAGTTTTACCGTTTACCAAAAAGCAAAACAGGTGGAAGTGGATTAGGTTTAAGCATTGCAAGAGGTTTTATAGAAGCACACAATGGAAAAATAAAATTGGAAAACAACAAAGAAGGTGGTGCAAATTTTACGATTACAATTCCTGCTGAAACTTCATTCATAAACAACTTGAAAAATGTCTAAAGCTGAAATTTTAATCATTGACGATGAACCACAAATACGAAAGTTGCTTGAAATAAATTTGGAAAGCAATGGATACAAAGTGTTACAAGCTGCAACAGCAAAAGAAGGGGTAATTATGGCAGCCAACCATCCGCCCGAATTGATTTTGCTGGACATCGGTTTGCCTGATAAAAGCGGACACGAAGTTTTGAAAGAATTGAGAACATGGTTCAATAAAGCAATCATTATTCTTTCTGTGCAAAGTAGCGAAACAGATATTGTAATTGCACTTGACAACGGAGCAACGGACTATCTCACAAAACCATTTCGCACAGGTGAACTCTTGGCTCGTATTCGTTCCTGCATTCGCAGAAACAATACAAACGAAAAAAACAGTTTACTCACTTGTGGTAATTTGCAAATTGATTTAATTGCAAGGACTGCCAAACGAAACAACGAACATTTAAAACTCACTGCGACAGAATATAATTTACTTTCTCTATTCGCAAAAAATGAAGGCAGAGTTTTGACACATCAATACCTACTTAGAGAAATTTGGGGAGTAGGTTATCAAACAGAAACACAATACCTCAGAGTGTTTATAGGAACGCTTCGAAAAAAAATTGAAGACAATCCTAACCAACCTAAACATATCGTCACCGAAAGCGGGGTTGGCTATCGGTTCAACTGATTTTTCAGTCAGCATCTTTACAATATCTTTATGCTTTGCTTATACACTTTTACATTTTACCGATAACATTCAAGCCACCTTTGCATCATCAATTTATGATGAATGGAAAAGGTAAAAAATGGCATCAACGGTAAAGTAACTGCCGCCACATTATTAGTAGCACTTGGAATTATTTATGGCGACATAGGAACAAGTCCACTTTATGTATTAAAAGCAATTATTGGTGAAAGACCAATTACTGAAATTCTTGTTTATGGCGGCATTTCCTGTGTGTTTTGGACACTCACTTTCCAAACCACCATCAAATATATTTGGCTTACACTCAAAGCCGACAATCACGGTGAAGGAGGCATTTTCTCACTTTATGCACTTGTTCGCAGATACAGAAATTGGTTAGCCATTCCCACCATAATTGGAGCCACAACGCTTTTAGCTGATGGAATTTTAACCCCTCCCATTTCAGTTGCATCAGCCGTTGAGGGTATTACTAATTTCAAAGGACTTGAAGATATCCCAACTGTTCCTATTGTTGTTTTAATTCTTTCTGCACTATTTTTCTTTCAACGATTTGGGACACATAAAGTTGGCAGCACTTTCGGACCAGCCATGTTGGTATGGTTCACTATGCTTTCAACTTTAGGTCTGATACAAATTTTCTATCACCCTGCTATTTTTAAAGCCCTTAACCCTGTTTATGCCATTCGATTTCTAACAGAATATCCTCATGGATTTTGGTTGTTGGGTGCAGTTTTTTTAGCTACAACAGGAGCAGAAGCATTGTATTCAGACCTTGGGCATTGCGGTAGAAAAAATATCCGTATTACATGGGCGGCAGTAAAAGTTTGCCTTTTACTTAACTACATGGGACAAGCCGCATGGATAATGAACTTAGGCGAAGGGAATTTATTGAACGGACAAAATCCGTTCTATGAAATTATGCCGAATTGGTTTTTACCGTTTGGAATTGCAATTGCAACTTTAGCTGCAATTATCGCATCACAAGCGATGATTAGCGGAAGCTACACGCTTATTAGCGAAGCAATGAACTTAAACTTTTGGCCAAGAGTAGCAGTAAGACAGCCAACAGAATTAAAAGGTCAGATATACATTCCAAGTGTCAACAACATACTTTGGGTTGGTTGCATACTCATGATTTTGTATTTCCAAAGTTCAACTCACATGGAAGCGGCTTACGGCTTTAGTATTACCATTACCATGTTAATGACAACTATATTGTTGGCTCATTATCTTTATTACAAACTACGCTTGAATGGTTGGTTAGTAATTGCATTAGTGCTTTTCTTCGGAACAATTGAAACATCATTTTTCATTGCCAACGTTGCTAAGATTAAAGAACGGTGGATGTTTTTGTTTTTTGAATTGTTTATTTTTCTTGTGATGTATGTTTGGTTTTATGCAAGAAAAATCAACAACCGATTTACCAAATTCGTTGACCTAGGAAAATATGTTTCTGAAATAAAAGAACTCAGTCAGGACGAAACCATACCTAAATTTTCAACGCATCTTATTTATCTCACAAAGGCAAACAACCGACATGAAGTAGAAGAAAAAATTATTAAGTCAATTTTTGCTCGTAAACCTAAGCGGGCTGATGTGTATTGGTTTGTACATATCCACAGAACAGAAGAACCCTACACACTCAATTACGATGTTTCGGAATTGGTAGATGATAAAGTAATTAAAATAAATGTGAATGTTGGATTTCGCATTCAACCAAGAACAGAGTTGTATTTCAAAAAAATTATGCAAGAGTTGGTCGCTAATAAAGAACTCAATCTTCATACAAGACCTGACGGCTCAACCAAATACAACAGCGAACCCGATTTTAAATTTGTGGTGCTTGAAAAATTTCTTTCTGTTGAAAATGAATTTGCATTAAAAGAAGGAGTGCTACTTAATTCTTATTTCCTTCTCAAACGCATGGGTCTTAGCGATGAAAGAGCTTTTGGTCTTGAAAAAAATGATGTCATAGTTGAGCAGGTGCCATTAGTGTATCAGGCAGCAAGCAAGATTGAATTAAAGCGTGAAGGAAATGAAGAAGCCAAAGCTTAGGAAATGGAAACTGATTTTTCAAAGATGCTTAATGAAAAATACTTCAGCCGTAGTAACAGATTAATTGAGGTGACTTTAAAAAACGGAAAGAAAATAAACGGAGTATTCATTTCATTTTTTCTTGGCGACCAAGATTCCAACGAACCTTATATCAGAAGATGGCACATTGTGGAAGAAAAATATAAAATGACGTTAGGTATTGATGCTTTCGGTTTTCGCATAGGAGAACTAATCAATCAGAAAGACATCAAAAGCATTAAATTTTTAGACGACAATTCACAAATGCAATTCGAATAGTATGAGAACAGCAATTGCCATAATCTTTCTTTATATCTTCATGTTTTTTTCAATATATGAAACAAAAGCTCAATCGGACACAACTAAAACTTTATCACCAAAAATTGAGTTAAGTGGTTTTATTGATGTCTTTTATGTTTATGATTTTAACCAACCCAAAACAGATTACCGACAAACATTTCTTTACAACTATAACCGACATAACGAGTTTAACCTCAATCTCGGTTTTATTAAAATTTCAGCACAACATCAGAAATACAGAGCAAACATTGCATTGCAAACTGGAACTTATGCTAATGACAACTACGCTTATGAGCCGGGGCTTTTAAAAAATATCTTTGAAGCCAACGCAGGAATATTACTGAACAAAAAAAATAATCTATGGTTAGATGCAGGAATTTTTGCTTCTCATATTGGTTTTGAAAGTGCCATTTCACTTGATAACTGGACGCTAACACGTTCAATTTTAGCTGAAAACTCACCATATTATCTTTCGGGGGCTAAACTCACTTATACACCAAACAAAAAAATTGAACTTATTGCCCTTGTTTGTAACGGATGGCAACACATTCAAAAAATGAAGGGAAATTCATTGCCATCATTTGGAACACAACTCAAAGTAATGCCGACTGAAAAAATCACTTTTAACTGGAGCACATTTGTTGGCACAGACGACCCCGACACAACAAGACGAATGCGATATTTCAACAATTTTTACGGTCAACTTCAACTATTAAAAAAGTTTGGATTAATAGCAGGTTTTGACGTAGGAACACAACAGAGAACAAAAAACAGTCCAGTTTATGACTTTTGGTTTAGCCCTGTAATCATTGGACAATTTGCCATTAACAAAAACTGGAAAACAGCAATTAGAGCAGAGTATTACCAAGATGAAACTGGAATTATCATTCCGACAGGAACAATAAACGGTTTCCGCACAACAGGACTTTCACTAAATCTGGACTACTCACGAACCCAAAACATCATTTGCCGACTGGAAGGCCGTTGGTTAAACTGTAAGGACAAAGTATTTGAAACCAAAACAACACCGACAAACAATAACTTTATCATTGGGACATCAATAGCAATAAAATTTTCGGAAATAATAAAGAAATAGCCATCACACAGGTGTAAGCACATTTGCAAGCCGACACGCAGACCAAAGTTTGCAAAAGAGCTTCCACCTTACTCGACAAAAAACTATTTTAAATTTCCTTCCCTTCTAAAATTTTTAAAACCTCCAACGCTCAACCCGACACAAAAAGGACAGCGAAAACCTTATCAAACTTGACTTCCACGTCACGAAAGACAGAACGCCAGCTGGTAACAGCGGTAACCGTTGCACAACTCTCAAAAAAAACTTGGAAATAAAAAATAAACCTGTGCCATTTTATGGTGGGTTATACGGAGAGAAGTTTTTTTTGAACGAAGCAGTGGTTTATGCAGCGGCTGAGTAGAAAAATTGTTGAAAA
>JAKQEZ010000222.1 GCA_029558435.1 Bacteroidota bacterium | reverse complement strand
GTGATACAGTGCATCAGTTGCCGAACGTTCATTGGTTGTTTGAATGGCAAATAAAACATCTACCCAATTTCTTACTGCCGTTCCTTTCATCGGCATACCTAGTGTAATGTTTGTTTTACCAACATTTTTAGGAATATTTTTGAGCAACGGTCCAATGAGCGATTCATCGGCTAAAACCACCAAAGTATGTGGCATTTCCAACGGTGGCATTTCCAACAAACGTGTTGCGGCCACTTTTACTTGTCCGGTTTGTTGGGCACATTCTACCACTTCAATTTTCATGGATTTGTGCGCCAAATGATCTTCAATAAACGGCAGTTGCTTGACGTCAAAATCGTTGAGTTGCTTGCGGATAAATGCACCTGCTTCGTGGTTGTTGTTTTTCACATAAAAAGCATCTGCATCAACCAATACGTGGCCTTTTCCATATTTCATTAATTGCTTAATGATGCTTGTTTCGGCAGCTGATAGGGCATTGAATCCTGCAAACAAATAAATTTCGTTATCACGAGTCAACAAATCAATGTTGTTTACCAAATACTGATAAGCACTTCCCATATAGGTTGCGCCTTCACTGTTGAGTTGTTTGTTAAGCTCTTGGTAATAAAACGGAAGACGATCCCAAAATTCCAAAAAGCGTTTTCTGGTTTCGGAAACAACAAAATCGGCTTCTTCGTCAATTTTCCAATATTCCAACTCTTTGATGTTGTGTAAGTCTTTAAATGCTTTTTCGGGGTTGACTAAATATCGGTCTAACTCGTCAAAATCTGACAAAAGCAAAGGTCCCCACTCCAAAAAATCATCAAACGAACGATCGATATCTGTTTTAGCAATCGTTTGTTGAATAGAAAAAAGTTTAACCAACAAACGCGTTTTATCTAAAATTACCCTATTGGATTTGGAGCGAATCAACGCATCCATGGTCGTCATTTTAGGAGCAATAATTGGTTTTTTGTAGCAATTAAACAACGCAGCCGACAAATATTTTTTTGCACGTTGTGAGGGTACAACAATCACTAAATTTTTGTGTTCTAATTTATTTTGTTGAATAAATTGCGCTATTTTATCTACAAACTTCATTATTTAGAGGCCAAAAATGTAATGTAAGTTGTTCTGTTCAACACTTTTGTAGGAATAGAAGGATAATATTCACCAAACATAGGCGGAAATTTCACTTTCTTTTTCTTATCCCATGCAATTTTGTATCCTACTTTGTTTTTATTTTCATCTTCTTCAATAAAATCAACTGTTTGCTTGGTGTGGGTGCGCCAAAACCAGTAGTTAACTTGTTTATTGTTGATGGCATTCCATTTAACACGTTCGGATACCAACCAATTTTTCCACAAAGCATCCATATCCATTCGCACCGATGGCGGATTGAAGTTATTGATAAGCATGTTTCTAAGTCCCGTATCCACAAAATAAATCAAATGTGTTTTTTTCAGTTCATAGCGTTTTTCGGTAGAATAAGAAGGTATGCGAATCAATACGTAGGCTTTTTCTAACAATTCAATGTAACGTTCAACCGTTTCGTTATCAATTCCGGCATGAGTTGCCACTTCGTTATACGATACCGGCTCGCCAATAAAAAATGCCAAGGTTTGCAACATTTTTATGAGTTGTTGTTTTTTATTGATGCGATCGGTCACCCCCAAATCGGTAATCAAAACGGTATCCAATAAATGCGATAAAATATCTTGAGCTGCATCTGGAGAAAGAGTAACCGCTGGATAATTTCCGTTAATTAAACGTTGCTCCAACAATTTGCTTTCCTCAGCCATTCCAAAATGCGTGGTCAATTCATACAACGCCGGCGGATAAATTTTAAGATGCAATCCTTGCGTATCCAAAACTTCTTTGAGCAAATCATCCATTTTAGGTTCAAACGAACAGTTGAGTAAAATAGAGGCCGAAATGCTATCGGATAATACCAACTCAATGATTGTTTGTAGGTTACTTAAATATTGTGCTTCGTGAATAACAATGTATTTATAGGCCGACAAGGTCTGAATCAACGTGGCTTCATCGGCTTCTTCAATAATTTTACGTTCTTTTTTATTACCGAGATTCATTGCCAAATACTCTAATTGCAAATCAGTTAATGCCTGAGCAATCATCTCTTCTTTACCCGACAAACGTGGACCTGACACCAATACGATTTTGCTTGTTTGTATTTTTTCTGTAAGCTGTTGTTGTTGTAATCTGTTCATTGGTTTTAACCTATTTTTAAGATTACGAATATAGAGATTTGAAATTAAATGAATGGGGTGTGTTGATAAATCTTCAACTTGTTTCTTGTAAAACTGGGCTTTACCACAGTGGATTGTTAGTAAATCATTTGAAATTATTAAAAATTAATGCTTGCAAATTGTAATTTCGATATTCTAAAACAAGTACTCATGAACGTACATTTCATAGCGATTGGCGGAAGTGCCATGCATAATTTAGCAATTGCATTAAAGCGCAAAGGCTACCAAGTTACTGGTTCTGACGATGAAATTTTTGAACCTTCCAAAACACGTTTGGCAAAAGAAGGGATTTTACCACAACAAATTGGGTGGAATAAGGAGCTGATTACCACTAACTTAGACGCAGTTATTTTAGGGATGCACGCCCGAGAGGATAATCCAGAATTATTGGAAGCCAAACGATTGGGACTTAAAATTTTTTCTTATCCCGAATATTTGTACGAACAAAGTAAAGACAAGAAACGCATCGTTATTGGTGGTAGCCACGGAAAAACAACCATTACCTCTATGCTTTTGCACGTTATCAACGATTTAAAACTCAATGTGGATTACATGGTGGGTGCACAATTGGAAGGCTACGATTGCATGGTAAAATTAACCGACGATGCTCCGTTTATGTTGTTGGAAGGAGATGAATATTTGAGTTCACCAATAGACCGCCGTCCGAAATTTCATTTATACCAACCCAATGTAGCAATTTTAAGCGGTATAGCATGGGACCACATCAATGTTTTTCCAACGTTTGAAAATTATGTGGAACAATTTGATTTATTTTGCTCACTTATTACCGATAGTTTTATTTACAACACCGAAGACGAAGAAGTTAAAAAATTGGGAGAGAAATATGCCAATAAAATCAAAACCATTCCTTATTCAACACCGACTTACGAAGTAAATAACAAAGGGACATTATTAACTTTTGAAGGAAAGTCTTATCAATTGCAAATATTTGGGCAACACAACTTACAAAATTTAATGGGGGCAATGCGTGTTGGGCAACAAATGGGCATTGAACCATTCGATTTTTTTACCAGCATACAAACATTTACAGGAGCAGGAAAACGCCTGCAAAAAGTGAAAGAAACAGCCGATTTTGTGCTATTCAAAGACTTTGCACATTCTCCTTCAAAATTAAAGGCAACAACAAAAGCTGTAAAAGAACAATATGCTAACAGAACAGTGGTAGCATGTATGGAATTGCACACATTCTCCTCCTTGAAAAAAGAATTTTTACCCCACTACAAAGATGCGATGAAAGCAGCAGATGTGGCCATTGTGTATTTTAATCATGAAGTTGTTGCTCACAAAAAATTAGAACCAATTACCGAGCAACAAGTGTTTGATGGTTTCAATGGTGGCATAACGGTAATGACACAAACAGCGGATGTTCTTCAATTTATAAAAAGTCAAGATTGGCATAATAAGGTGCTTTTAATGATGTCATCTGGAAATTTTGACGGCATAGATTATGAACAATTAGGCAATGAGATTACAAAAGATTAACAAATTATTATAACTTAGTATTCTTATTTGAATTAAATTTGCAACAAATAAATTGAGATAGAATTTGTTACGCTATTTATTTATACTAGTTTTTGTTGGTGCCTTGTTAGCTCATTCGCGCTCTAGCCATTTTTTTGGTATTAGCGAGGCTGATTTAATGGACGGCATTAAGTTGGAAACAGTGATGTTGAACGACAATTGCAGAGAACGCCTAGTCCCAATTGCCATTTACACCAGTTACGCCGATAGTGCAAAACAAAATTTACCTGTTATAATATTCAATCATGGTTATGGCAAAAACCAAGGCGATAGTTATTTAACCTATTCATACATCAACGAATTTTTGGCTTCAAAGGGTTATTGTGTGATTAGCATACAGCACGAATTAAAAACTGACGAGAAATTACCCTACCAAGGGAATTTACAAGAACTGCGCAAGCCATTTTGGGATAGAGGAGCCGAAAACATTAATTATGTAATAAAAGAATTGGATTCCATTCGTCCGCAACTTAATTTCAAGAAAGTTGTATTGATTGGTCACTCCAACGGTGGCGACATTATTGCTAATTATGCGTTGCAACATCCAGATTCTATCAAAAGCATCATCACATTGGATAATTTAAGAATGCCATTGCCTAAAAATGGTTCATTTCCTGTATTGTCTATACGTGCCAGTGACACCGAACCCGATCCTGGAGTAATTCCAACTTTGGCCGATCAAAAAAAATACGGCATGAAAATCATTTATTTGCCCAACACCAACCACGGTGATATGAATGATAAAGCAACGGATGAGCAAAAAGAAGAAATTAACCAAGAATTAGCTTATTTCTTAAAGTCTAAAAAGAAAACAAGTTAGTTTTTTTCAATTTTAGGCATTTCTTATATTCTAACACTTGATTTTCCCAAGCTAATTTAAGCCCTAAAATTAGTGAAACCCCTTGTAAATAGGCACTTTTACCCCTAGTTTATCAACAAAAAGGCAGATTTATCAACATTTTTGCATTTTTTTTTAATAAAACGGTGCACCGTAAGGGATTATGAATATATTTGTTAAAGTTAAAATAATTAATAACATAAAAACTATTATCTATGAGTAAGTCTAGATTTATTGATTCAATGGCTGCAGATGCAGGAATTTCTAAAGCAGCAGCAAAAAAAGCGTTAGATTCTTTCTTAACTAACGTTGGTTCAGATTTGAAAAAAGGAGAAAGAGTTTCTTTAGTTGGTTTCGGATCTTTTTCAGTTTCTAAAAGAGCTGCTAGATCAGGTCGTAACCCACAAACTGGTAAGACTATCAAAATCGCTGCTAAAAACGTTGTTCGTTTCAAAGCAGGATCTGAACTTTCAGGAAAAGTAAACAAATAAGATTTTACTTCTTAATGTAAAGGCTATCCAATTTGGGTAGCCTTTTTTGTTACTTAATAATTTATAACTAAATTTGAAAACAAACAATAGAATCATGAGTGTCATTATCCCCAATACAGAATTCCCCGTATTTTTTCAACATTATTTAAACTTGGTTGATGGTCAATTAATTGATGAATTGGAAAAACAATTGGAATCCTACGTAGCGTTTGTTAAATCTATTCCAAAAGAAAAAGAACTATACCGCTATGCGGAGAATAAATGGACGGTGAAAGAAGTGATTGGACACAATACCGATACGGAGCGTGTAAAACTGGATTGTGCTTTTAGGATTGCACGTGGAGAACAAGCACCTCTTCCTGGATTTGATGAAGATGCGTATGTGTTGGCAACCAATTTTAACGACCGATCAATGGACGATTTAATAGAGGAATTTATTTACGTTAGAAAAAGTGCCATCATCCTTTTCAAATCGTTGCGCGATGAAGATTTGTTAAAAATGGGAACAGCATCAAACAAACCGGTGAGTGTGCGTGCATTATTTGGTTTTTTGGTAGGTCATATTCGCCATCACGAAAACTTTTTGAAAGAACATTATTTAAAATAATTGTCAAACCATACAGAATTAAACAACTATTTTTCAAACTAAAATCTCTATATTTGCAACCCAAATTAGAGACATGAACGATTTATTACAAAAACTAGAGGCTATCCATTACCGATTTATTGAAGTTGGAAAAATGATTGTTGACCCCGACATCATTGCGGATATGGATCGTTATGTCAAATTAAACAAAGAATACAAAGACCTTGAAGAAATTAACGAGGTGTATTTTGAATATAAAAACCTTTTGGGCAACATCCAATCTTCGAAAGAACTTTTAGAAATTGAAACCGACCCAGAAATGCGTGAAATGGCGAAAGAAGAAATTGAAATTTCAGAAGCCAAACGCCCAGAAATGGAAGAAGCCATCAAATTTTTGTTGATACCAAAAGATCCAGAAGACGATAAAAATGCCATTATGGAGTTGCGTGCTGGAACTGGTGGTGATGAAGCTTGTATTTTCGTTGAAGATTGCTTGCGTATGTACACCATGTACTTCAAAGAAGCAGGTTTTAACTATGAAATTATCAATACTTCGGAAGGTGCTGTAAAAGGATTCAAAGAGGTTTCAATTGAAATATCGGGTGCTGGAGTTTATGGTGCCTTGAAATTTGAATCAGGCGTGCACCGTGTTCAACGTGTACCTGAAACAGAATCGCAAGGACGTGTACATACTTCTGCAATCACGGTGGCTGTATTGCCAGAAGCCGAAGAAGTGGATTTTGAACTCAACATGACCGATGTGCGCAAAGATACGTTTAGAGCATCTGGAGCTGGAGGTCAGCACGTCAACAAAACCGAATCGGCTATTCGTTTAACACACATTCCAACAGGTGTGGTGGTTGAATGTCAGGATGGACGTTCTCAACACAAAAACTTAGAAAAAGCAATTTCTGTATTGCGTTCACGATTGTATCAAATTGAGTTGGATAAAATTCAAAATGAACGTGCCGAGCAGCGCAAGACCTTAGTTTCTACAGGTGACCGTTCTGCTAAAATCAGAACCTATAATTATCCGCAAGGACGTATTACCGATCACCGTATCAACAAAACCATTTACAATTTATCTGCGTTTATGAATGGTGATATTCAAGACATGATTGACGCCTTGAAATTAGCCGAAAATGCTGAAAAATTAAAAGGTCAAGAAGGATTGTAAATCTTCCCTAAAATCTTTAATAATTAGAACTACTTCCTCCGATGTTTTCTATCGGGTGCCAAGTAGTTTTTACTTCCATACAATCGGTTATGTAGTGCAATCCTTGAGCGTTTTCTTGCGCCCAATCGGCTTGCATTTCTATAAAGCGTTTTACGTTCAAAGCACAATTTTTTGCTACCACAACTGCTTGTTGACCTAAATTGCAGCCACTCACTAAGACATTTACATCCAAATGTGAGGATAACACATCGGCCAATTCATCTACTTTTCCAGTAAGAATATTTACAACACCACCAGGCACATCCGACGAATTGATGACCTCTGCAAACGTCACCGCACAAAGAGGTAATGTTTCTGAAGCAAGCACCACAACCGTGTTTCCACTTGCAATAATAGGCGCTACTTGCGAAACCAACCCTAACAAAGAAGTAGATGGATCGGCAATTAATGCCACCACACCCATTGGTTGCAAAGCCGAAAAATTAAAATGCGAAGACGAAACAGGATTAACACTTCCTGCCACTTGGTTGATTTTATCGCACCAACCAGCATAATACACAATTCTATCGATGCTTTTTTCAACCTCTGTTTGTGCAGCTTTGGTTGTTAAACCTTGAAAAACAAGCTCTTCTACAAATTGACTTTTTCGCCCTTCCAACATTTCTGCAATGCGGTAAAGAATTTGACTACGGTTAAATGCGGCTCTTTCCGACCAACCACCAAAAGCTTTTCGGGCTGCAACTACTGCATTTCTAACATCTTTTTTAGAACTTAGGCACATGTTTCCCAGCTTCTCCCCTTTTGAGTTAACTGGTGTGTAATATCTTCCTGATTCCGTGCGTGGAAATGCTCCACCGATGTATATTTTATATGTTTTTAAAATTTCCAATCTTTCCATTTTTACTTAATGTATGCTGCTAAACCATGAATTCCGCCTTCTCTTCCAAAGCCACTTTCTTTAAATCCACCAAACGGTGAAGTAGGATCAAATTTATTGTAAGTATTGCCCCACACCACACCCGCATTGAGTTTGGATGTAAGGTTGAACAAACGCGCGCCTTTGTCCGACCATACACCAGCCGCTAAACCATATTGCGTGTTATTGGCTTTTTGAATGGCTTCGTCAACCGTTCTAAATGTTTGAATGGTCAATACGGGACCAAAAATTTCTTCTTGAGCAATGCGGTTGGATTGCGCCACATTTGAAAATAAGGTTGGTTTGCAATAAAACCCATTTGCTGGCAAAGTGCATTCTGGCTGATACATTTCTGCACCTTCTGCTTGCCCCAATTGGATGTATTTTTCAATGATTTCCAATTGTTTTTTAGAGTTGATAGCACCAATATCGGTGTTTTTATCCAACGGATTTCCAACAATAAGTGTTTGAATACGTGCTTTTAACTTTTGAATAACCGTTGCGGCAATATTTTCTTGCACCAACAAACGAGAACCCGCACAACAAACATGTCCTTGATTGAAGAAAATGCCGTTTACAATTCCCTCTACCGCTTGGTCTATTGGAGCATCGTCTAAAATAATATTAGCCGATTTACCGCCTAATTCCAACGTGCATTTTTTACCCGTTTCGAGTGCAATTTGCTGAATTTTCTTACCCACTGGCGTGGAGCCTGTAAAAGCAATTTTATCCACATCCTGATGGCGCACAATAGCCTCTCCAGTATCACCAAAACCTGTAACAATGTTCACAACACCTGCTGGCAAACCCGCATCTTGTAGCAATTCAGCCAATTTCAATGCCGTTAACGGAGTTGATTCTGCTGGTTTTAACACAACCGTATTTCCACAAGCAAGCGCTGGTGCTATTTTCCAAGCCGCCATGAGTAGTGGAAAATTCCAAGGAATGATTTGTCCAGCCACCCCAATTGGCTCCACTTTTCTATTGGGAAAAGCATATTCTAACTTATCGGCCCAACCTGCATAATAGAAAAAATGATTGGCTGCCAAAGGAATGTCGATATCACGCGATTCTCGAATGGTTTTTCCTGCATCCAAGGTTTCGATTACAGCAAATTCACGTGCACGTTCTTGCAACAGACGAGCAATGCGGTACAAATATTTGCCCCTCTCCTTGCCAGAAAGTTTACTCCACGATTTAAACGCATTTTTAGCAGCTTTTACAGCTTTATCCACATCTTCCTTGCCTGCATTTGCAACCGAAGCTAAAACCTCGCCAGAAGCAGGATTTATTGTGTCAAAATAGTTGCCTGATTTTGGTTTTACAAATTTTCCATCAATGAATAATTCGTATTTTTTTTGGAGTTGAATGTGGTCGGTACTTTCCAACGAGGGAGCATAGGACCAATTCAATTCTTCTGTTTTTTTATTTTTTGCCATTACACTGAATGTTTTTAATCGATAGAGAAATAATCACTTGATTGGTAAACGCCTGTTTTTTGTTTCACAATTTGCATCAACACATCGTTTGCCAAGCTACTAGCGCCAAAGCGGAACCATTCGTTATTGAGCCATTTTGCACCCACTGTTTCGTGTACCAAAACCAAGTATTGCAATGCTAATTTTGCGTTGGAAATACCGCCTGCTGGCTTCATTCCCACCATGATACCTGTTTTATCGTAATAATCTTTAATTGCCATCAACATGGTATAGGTTGTTTGCATGGTAGCAGCTGGTTGAATTTTTCCAGTGGATGTTTTAATAAAATCTGCCCCGGCATAAATTGCAATATCGCTCGCTTTGCGGATGTTATCCAAGGTTACCAATTCACCTGTTTCCAAAATAACTTTAAGGCGTGCTTTTCCACACAATTCTTTCATTTTAGCAATTTCATCAAACACAAAATTGTATTCCCCTTCCAAGAATTTTCCTCTGGAAATCACCATATCAATTTCGTCGGCACCATTTTGAAGCGCTAATTTAGTATCGGTTTCTTTGGTTTGCCAGTTGGCTTGTCCCGAAGGAAAAGCTGTAGAAACAGATGCAATTTTGATAGGCGATTTTTCGCCCAATGCTTCACGAGCAATTTTCACCATCGAAGGATACACACACACAGCAGCAACGGTTGGAATGTCTTCATAAACATCATGTAAGTGGGCTGCTTTGTAACACATTTGACGGACTTTATTGGGCGTATCTTTTCCTTCCAATGTTGTTAAGTCGATCATGTTCAATGCCAACTGCAACGCTTGCATTTTACTTTCTTTTTTGAGACTTCGGGTTTGGATACGAGCTACACGTTCTTCTACCCCTACTTTATCAACCTTAGGAGTTAGTGTGAAATCCAAAATTTTTGAGCTAATTAGCTTAGTCATAAATTCTATTTTAATGTAAAAATAAGATTTTTGAAACTTTTACAAAATAAACTTTCAAAAAAAAGGCCATCCACGTGGGACAGCCTTTAATATATCTATAAAAATAGTATTAATTCAATTGACCATCAGAGTGGTAAACCCCATTTTTGAACACTCTTACTTTTAGCAAAATACCGTCTTTATCGTATTCATAAACTTTACCATCCCACAATCTACCATTTCTAAAATCACCATCTTGCCAAATTTCTTGGTTTGCATTATAAACTTTATTATAACCATTTGGTAAGAATTTAGCGCCTTTTGTGTTTGGTGTTTTAATTGATGGCGCCATTTCTTTGGATGCTTCTGGATTTTTAACCACAACTTCTGTGTTTACCATTTCTTTCTTTTCAGATTTTGTAACAGCACCACCTTCGTAATAAATCAATTCTTTTACATCTCCATTTTCGTAATAACGTGTTGCTTTTCCTTTTGGCGTCCCGTTATCCGAAGTATATTCAAATTCTACTTGTCCATTTGGGTAATAATATTTAATTGTACCTTGTTCGTTTCCTTCATTGTTGTAATATCCTTGGTAAAGTAGTGTACCATCACTGTGGTAACGCACCAATGAATCCATGTATTTACCCATTGTGAAAGTCCCACGTTCAATCACCACTCCTTTTGGGCTTAATTTGATATATCCACCTTGCGGTCTGTTGTTTTTATACTCACCCTTCAATTTAGGAGTTATACCATCGTTGTAGTACTTTATCCAAGTTCCTTCCTTACGGTCATTAACATAACTACCTTCTTCGATTTTTCCTTCTGCTGGGTAACCTGAGTTAGGACGATCTTTTCCAAAGTAAATCCATTTACCTTGTTTTCTACCTTCTTCATCTTTTTTATTAATATCTCCATTTTGATGATAATCATCAAAATGCGAAAATGGGAAACTCAATGCGATAGTGCAAGAGATAAAGAGTGATAGTATTGTCATAAGTAATTTTTCGAGTTTCATAATAACCAAATTTATATAGTAATTATAAAATGAGCTGTTTTCTGTATGCAAGTTAAGGTATTTTTTTGGAACAGCAATCATTTAATTTGTGTTTTTAGATAAATACTTTGTTTTTTTCGATGAACGAATTAATCAATTTTTGAAATATCTACATTTTCTAACATCGTTTGAACCAACTGTTTAACACCATATTTTTCTTTCCAACCCCAATCTTTTCGGGCAACACTGTCATCGATGCTACCAGGCCAAGAGTCGGCAATTGCTTGTCTAAAATCTGGTTGATAAGTTGTTTCGAAAGTTGGTAAATGGTGTTGGATTTCTTGTGTCAATTCTGCTGGTGTAAATGCACAACCTGAAAAATTATAGGATGAACGCACTGTAAGATTTTCTGAGGGTGCATCCATTAATTCAAGTGTTCCACGAATAGCATCTTCCATAAACATCATCGGTAAACGCGTGTTTTCGGATAAGAAACTGGTGAATTTGTTGTATTTTTTTGCTTGGTAGAAAATATCAACTGCATAATCGGTTGTCCCTCCTCCTGGCAATGAAGCATAAGATATTAATCCTGGATAACGGATACTGCGTACATCAACACCAAATTTTTGATGGTAATATTCACACCAACGCTCACCTGCTTGTTTGGAAATACCATAAACCGTTGTAGGTTCCATCACCGTATATTGTGGCGTATTTTCTTGAGGAGTTGTTGGGCCAAAAACTGCAATTGAACTAGGCCAGAATATTTTTTCTACATGACCTTCTTTTGCTAAATCTAAAATGGTAAACAATCCTTCCATGTTTAAGCGCCAAGCAAAATCTGGATTTTTTTCAGCAGTTGCCGATAACAATGCTGCCAATAAATACACTTCTTTTACCTCGTTGTTGATGATGTATTCTCTAACAAATGCTCTATCTAGCACGTCCATTTGAACATAAGGACCATCTTGAATCCCTTCTGAAGGTGAAGGTTTCACATCGGCAGCAATAACATTATTGTTACCTTTTTTGTTTCTTAATGCAACAACAAGCTCAGTTCCTATCTGACCTCCTGCCCCTATTACCAATGTTTTAGCCATATTAGTGTGTATTGATGTTAAAAATACAGCGCAAAAATACAATTTTCAAAGCGTTTAAGACTATTTTATCGTGTTAAATTTTATGCTTTTTTAAAACTTTAAATCAAAAACTAACATATACTTTTGCATTTCAATGTTTAAAGCGTATAAAAAAGATTTTTGGCTTCTTGCCTTCGGAATGTTTTTGTTCATGACGAGTTTCAACCTACTCATTCCAGAACTCAATACCATGATGGAAAATTTGAATGCAGGTGATAAAAAAGGATTGGTTTTTGTCTTTTTTTCAATTGCAGCAGCTATGGCACGGCCAATAGCAGGGAAGCTTTCAGATACCATTGGTCGAAAAAAAGTAATGTATGGTGGAGTTGTTATTGGTGCGTTAACTTGTTTAGCCTACCCTCACATTGAGCTTTTATTTATTTTCTTGTTGATTCGTTTTGCACATGGTTTTAGTGCTGGTTTCTTCCCAACGAGTGCCACTGCAATGGCAACAGATTTACTTCCAGACGACAAACGTGGTCAAGGAATGGGTATTTGGGGAATTTTTATTTCGGTGGGTTTTGGTTTGGGACAAATGTTAACACAACCTTTGGTGGCAATGTTTGGCTACAATTCACTTTTTTATGTGGCCTTTGGAATAACGTTGCTGGCTGCGATATTGATTTTACCAATTCAAGAAACTTTACATGAAAAACAACGGGTAGCGTTTAATCCTCAATTATTAATGGTGAAAGCCAATGATGTGGTTGACCCTCCTGTGCGACCAGCAGCCATTGTGATGTTGCTTGCCTCAACATGTTCTGGGTTTGTGTACACCATTACACCCGATATTGCTCAATTTTTAGCTCTTGAAAACAAAGGAATTTTCTTTGGAATTTATGCCATTAGTTCGTTGGTTGTCCGCCTGTTTACCTCTTCACTTTCGGATAGAATAGGCAGGAGAAAAACCTTGGTTGTTGCGGTTATTGTTTTATTCTTTGCAATGCTAATGACAGGTTTTGCCGATAATCCACATACATTTTACATAGCGGCAATTTTATATGGTTTTGCATCTGGAATATCGAGCCCGGCTTTAATGGCATGGATGGCCGATTTATCATTACCTCATCGTAGAGGTGTTGGATCGGGAACGTTGTACATTGCTTTGGAGGGTGGTTTTATGTTGGGCGCAGGTTTGTCTATCTTATTCTATGATAGCACAAAGGCAAGTGTTTTAACAACATTTATAGTTGCATCAACATTTGCCTTCTTAGCATTACTTTATTTAATTTGGCACTTGATTACCTTCAAGGAATCAAAGTAAACCTAATTCTAATTGAGCCACTTCGCTCATCATGTCTTTATCCCAAGGTGGATCAAAAACCACTGCAACTTTAGCTGTAGTTATCCCTTCTATCTCACCTACTTTGTCTTCCACTTCTTTTGGTAAAGATTCTGCTACTGGACAGTTAGGTGATGTCAAAGTCATAACGATTTCCACATTTTTATCGTCGTCAATATTCACTTCATAAATCAATCCCAATTCAAAAATATCCACAGGAATTTCTGGATCGTAGATGGTTTTTAATACCTCAATTATTTTATTTTCTAACTCTTCCATAACTATTTTAAAGCGATTAACGCTGATTTTTTTAAATGTTTAACCATACTCAACAAACCATTAGCACGTGTAGGCGATAAATGGTCTTGCAAGCCAATATCCTTAATAAAATGTAAATCTGCATTAACAATTGCCTCGGGTGTTTCTTCGTTCAAAACTTGAATTAACAAAGCAATTATTCCCTTTGTAATAATCGCATCCGAATCGGCTGTGAAATACATTTTTCCGTCTCTAAATTCATCTGCCACCCAAACGCGCGATTGACATCCTTCAATCAAGCGGCCTTCTGTTTTTTTATCTTCGTCAATAATTGGTAAATTTTTCCCTAATTCGATGATGTATTCGTATTTCTCCATCCAATCAGAATAAATTGAAAA
>JAKQEZ010000207.1 GCA_029558435.1 Bacteroidota bacterium | reverse complement strand
ATTTCACGTTACGACATCATCGAAGCGTTGAGTTAAAAACACGCTAATTGTGGAGTTTAAAGATCAAATGAATCAAATAGTCCGACTGGAAACTGTTCCACGTCGGATTATTTCTTTAGTGCCCTCACAAACCGAATTACTTCACGATATAGGATTGGAAGAAGAAGTAGTTGGAATTACCAAATTTTGCATTTTTCCAGAACGATGGTTTCACACAAAAAATAGAGTAGGAGGTCCTAAAAAATTAGACATCGAAAAAATTAAAGCCCTTCAACCCGATTTAATTTTAGCCAACAAAGAAGAAAACATTGAATCCGAAATCAATGAATTAAAACAATTTGTACCTGTTTGGGTAAGCGATATAGAAACTTTGCAACAAGCCAACGAAATGATTTTAACAGTGGGCGAGATGGTGGGTAAATCGGCTGAAAGTCAGAAAATTGTAAGGGAAATTGAAGCGAATTTTAGTCAGTTGAAACATAAAAACAAGTGGACTTGCTTGTATTTTTTATGGAAAGACCCCTACATGGTGGCTGGAAATGATACGTTTATTACCGAAATGATACGTTATTGTGGCGGAATAAATTTACAACAAGCCAATCGTTATCCTGTTTGGGAATTTCCAGAAGACGTTGAACCCGACGTCGTGTTGTTGAGTTCAGAACCTTATCCATTTGAACAAAAACACGTTGCATTTTTTCAAGAAAAATATCCCAATTCAAAAATTATTTTGGTAGAAGGAGAGTTTTTTTGTTGGTATGGCTCACGTTTGCGCAATGTACCTGCTTATTTTGAAGAAGTGAACGCTATAATCCAACATACTTAGCCCACCACAATTTTCATTTGGCACGAAATCAATTCGTTTTGTAGCGAATCAAAAACACGACCTTCGATGAGGTGAATGGCATCAAATGTACTAAGAACATTAACTTTGGTGGTCAATAAATCATTTTCTTTTGCCACGTGCTTAATTTCTACTCGTGTAATAGAGCCAATAAATCCAAGTTTTCCAGCTTCTTCTCCGTTTTGGCTGTTTACATAACCAAAGCCAGCAGCACACGTTTGAGCAATATTTTCTAGCAATGCCGATTCCGATAAAATACCCTCTTTTAAGAAGATATTGGTGTTTTTAACCAAAAACTGCGACTCAAAATTAGTTTCACTAGCAGCTACAAGTGTGTCAACCATCACGAATGGTGCACGTTGTGGAATGTATTGGGTAATGGACGAGCTATCAATTAACATACGAATAATTTGTG
>JAKQEZ010000172.1 GCA_029558435.1 Bacteroidota bacterium | reverse complement strand
CAACCAAGGAAATATCGACTACAACAGAATTTCATTATTCTCAACTGTCGATTACGCCTTTACCGTTTCCTATGCCAGAAGTTTACCAATTGATGGCTTAAATTATGGGGTCAATGCCAAAGTCATTCACCGTAAAATTGGGGATTTTGCCAGCGCTTGGGGTTTCGGATTCGATTTAGGACTGCAATACATCAGCGAAGAGGAAGATTGGAAATTTGGAATCATGGTACGTGACATTACCACTACATACAACACTTGGACCATCAACGAAGAAGAATTCAATAAAATCAAAGATGCCGTTCCAGGTGAAAACCAAGAATTACCAGAAACCAGTGAAATCACCTTGCCAAAAGCCCAGCTAGGCATTGCCAAAAAATGGATTATTCGCTACGATTACAGCCTAACCGCAGCAGCCAATTTAAACACCAGATTCACTAGAACCAACGACATCATTTCAACTAATGCCGTAAGTATAGACCCTGCATTGGGCTTTGAATTTGGCTATATCGAGTTAATTTATTTACGTGGTGGAGTAGGAAATTTCCAGCAAATCACACAAATTGACAATACCAACAAACTAAGTTTCCAACCCAATTTCGGACTAGGATTCAAATACCGAGGCATCCAAATTGATTACGCACTAACCGACTTAGGAGATCAAAGCGCCGCTCTATATTCGAATATATTTTCTGTAAAAGTAGATTTGGATTTATTTAGGTAATTGGAGAAAAAAGAGATTAGAAGTTAGATTTTCGGATATTGGATTTTCGGATAGTAGTTTCAAGTTTTGCTGTTTGTGGTTTGTGGTTTGTTGTTGGTTGTTGAACTTGCTCTTGCTCTTTTTCCCCTGTCATTCCAAGCTTGCGAGGAATCTCCTACAAAGTAGGCAAATGTTTGAGTGAAGTGAAAACAATTGTTCTTGCACTTGCACTTGCACTTGCCCTTGATTTTTTTGGAACACAGATTGATAAAATTTTAGAAATAGTTAAAATCTTATATGAACTTTTAAACACAAACTAACTAAACTTTAAAAAAACTTATCTGACTTATATGGTTAAATTTTTTATTTCAAGTTTGAAGTTTGAAGTTGTCCTTGTTCTTGCCCTTGATTTTTTAGAAACACAGATTGTCAAAATTTTAGAAATAGTTAAAATCTTATATGAACTTTTAAACACAAACTAACTAAACTTTTAAAAAACTTATCTGACATATATGGTTCAAAATTTTTGTTTCAAGTTTGAAGTTGCCCTTGCCCTTGTTCTTGTCCTTGCCCTTGATTTTTTTTAGAAACACAGATTGTCAAAATTTCATAAATCAACAAAATCTTTTATGAACTTTTAAACACATATATGACTTTTATGGTTAAATTTGAGTTTTAATTTTTAGAACACCGATGAAGCAGATTAAAACAGATTTAAACGTTGAAATTTCAAACTTGAAAACCTGAAACTTGAAACTTGAAACAAAACAAACTAAAATCCACATGCTAAAAAAACTAGTCGTTCTACTCCTACTTGTAACAACAACTTTCTCTTTTTCACAATCCCTTTCTGAAAAAGCAACCATTAGCATCCTAAACTGTGGCACAGGAAACGAATCCTATTCTCTCTACGGCCATACAGGAATCCGAATCAAAGACCCATT
>JAKQEZ010000163.1 GCA_029558435.1 Bacteroidota bacterium | reverse complement strand
AATAAAATGTCGGTAATCAATGCCGTGAGAAACAAATTACTGCATCGAATTGTAGCCGTAGTAAACCGGGGAACTCCTTATGAATTACAACTCAAAAATAATTAACAAAGAGATTGTTTTGATCATAGATATCGTTTGTGTTTAAAGCGGGCGGGGCTTTTGAAACAGTAAATTGTCCACCGTGACCACTGGGAATAAAGATAACAAAACTTTGTTGAGACACTGAACCCCGCCTGATTTAAACACTCTGTTGTAGCTCGTTGGCGTCCACCGTTATTTGGTTTGGACTTGTCTCAAGTCCACCGTTAATTGTTTTTGGACGCAAACGAGTCCGCCTATAATAATAGAGTTGTGTAACCTGTTTTAGCTTTTGGTTAAAAGTCAGTCGGAATTCTCCGCGTGACGAAAACTTTGTCCAGCGTGACCAAATTGTCTGCGTGTGAAACCTACTTTGTTTTTATGTCCAACGTCAACCGGAGTTATCCGCGTAACGAAATCTTGTCCAGCGTGAAAAAATTGTCAGCGTGAACATTAAATTTTTTACTTTTTCTGCGGTTTTCTAAATATCCTTCACCAAATAGTAAAAAAAAATTCGCGCTACGCGCATCTAATTTGTCTGGGGGCGAAAAATTGTCCAGGTGCTGAAATTTTGTTTTGACCAATTTGTCTGCCCGAGCTGTGTTCGGAAAAAAATCTGAATCGGCTTGGTCGTCATTGTCTGCGGAAACCGATGTCTTTGCCAATGAGCTACAACGATTTGCGGCTTGGCGATGTGGCGGGTTTTCAGCACAAAAGTTCAATAGAATTCCTACTGTTGAGCCTTGCACAAATGTTTCATAGAAGCACTTCAGCCGCCATATTGCCAAACCGATGTTATATGCCGTTTTTCTTTTCGTCATCTCAGTTGTCTTTTTAATTTCAGTTTAATGTCGTCATAAATTAGTCCTATGAGAAGCAATAAACCCGCAAATGCTAATACATAAAGATTAATTATCGAATAAAAAATTCCGCCAAGAAGTCCACCAAAAAAGAAAAAGCTAATAATTGTCAAACGTAATTTTATAGATGAATAGAGTTTGTCTTTTTGTTCCTTTAACTTATAAAAGAATAGTTGAGATAGTTCAATTCCCAAGTCTGTAAAAAGTCCTGTCAAATGTGTTGTCCGCACAGTTGCATTTGAAATTGTTGTTACCAATGAATTTTGTAAACCCATTGCAAAAAGTAAGGAATATGCTAAAATATTCGGTGCTTTTGAAATTATTTCTTGTCCAAATATTGCAACCGATATTAAAATCAAACTTTCTGCAACAACTGGAATTCTATAAATTAGCCTGTCGTTTATTTTAGACGTAAGTTCAATAGAAAAGCTCGAAAAGAACGAACCCAAAAAGAAAAACAAAATGTAAAGAAAGTAATTTAGTCCTTCCCAAAAATTTTGTTTAAAAACTTCGTCCACAAAAAAGGCAAAATGTCCTGTTACGTTTGTTGTCAATTTTTGAACTGCCAAAAATCCAGCAACATTTACAACACCTGCAACAAAAGACAACAAAGAAGCAATTCTCAAATTGTGTGTTAATGTTCTTGTCTTTCCTTTGTGTCTAAACATATCTTTTTTGGTCTTTTTGTTCGGGTCGTTCGGTTTTCTAAAATGGCATATAACGTTTGTGCATATGGCGTATGGTGGGTAGGAGCAAAAGTTAAATGAGGAACGAATGACTTTTGCGACCAGTCCACACTGTCCGCCTACACAAAATTAATTAAAGAAATGAAACTACGTGCTACACCAAACCCACCATATGACATATGCACGTTGTTAGGT
Organism: Bacteroidota bacterium; assembly: GCA_029558435.1. Next base: position 4,680 of record JAKQEZ010000163.1, on the reverse strand, counting down.
GCTGGGCGGTTCTGTCCGACCGTTGTATAATTAAAGAGTCAGTGTCGACAGTTGAAAATTAAATTTATCTCACAAGTCTGTGTCGACCTACGAGTCCAGGTCAGACGGAACTGTCCAGCGTCAACAACTCTTAACTGTTGTGATTAATCGAAAGAACAATTCTATTGTAAACAATTATAAGAATGATTGAACAGGTGAGGATTACGCCATAAAAATAAGACCCGATAACATCGTCCTGCATTTCTAATATTGACGCTATGTTAATGCTTAAGCATAAGAGACAAAATATCAAAATGTGAACATTCTTTTTGTAGATATTTAAAAGAGAACTAACTAAATAATAAAGTACTAATATCATTTCAGCGCAAGATGCTACGAATCCAATGATCATAGCAATCATTATGTTGACTTTGCCATCATTGTCAGGGTTGAATAGGAAGAGTGCAGTGAAGAGGATTATAGAAAGCGCGTCAGTTAAAATGTATTTTACTATTCGCATGAGGGTGAACCATTTTGAATTGCCCAGAGTGGTATTTGAAAAAGAGTCTGTATCATCTTATTATTTTTTTTATTTTTGATATGTCCTGCCGTCCAGCGTCAACAACTCCTTCTTTTTATTCTTTTATTTTAAATTGTCTGCGGAGTAAAATCTTATCCAGCGTGGAGAATTTGTCTGCGTAACCAGAAAAAATTCTTTGATTTCTATTTTTCTAAAAATTCTCAGATGAGTTTAACGATTGTAATACCTATGAATGTTGCAATTAGTCCAAGTAGGATACTTGAAGTTATGTAAGCAGATGCATATGCAATTTGTCCGTCACGGAGCAAACCCACTGTCTCGATTGAAAAAGCTGAGAAAGTTGTAAAGCCGCCTAATAGTCCTGTTGCAAGAAACAGTCGCCACTCTTGAGTCACATTACCCTTGTCTGACAGCCCAAAAACCAAGCCTATGAAAAAGCAACCAATAATATTTACCACTAAAGTTCCAAAGGGAAATGTCGAAAGGAACTTTGTCTGAATTAACTGTGAAAGTAAGTAGCGTAGAACCCCTCCAATAAAACTACCGGTACCAATTGCTAAAATTAATTTCATTTATCTGTCTTTCTTACTTGAACTCATGTGGCCTATAATTTCTTTTCTCCATTATTAGGAAACCCAGTTCAATAGCACCCCATAGGGTCAACAGTCCCACAAGATAATGGATTCCTTCTCTCACGTGAGATGAGTCATCGACAAACTTTGTTGTCTCATTTATCAATAGCTCTAATTTATGTTTAGAGTCCAGCGAGTCCGTTCGGATTTTGTCAATCATTTTCAATTTGAATTCGACAATTGTCTTAGTATTGTCGTCCGTCTTTCTGTTTAAGAATATAAGCAGTAAAATTGTTAGAAGAAGGAAAATTGCTCTGAAAACCCATCTCGTCCTATTCATTTAATTTGATTTCAAAATTACCCTGTCCAATTTGAATTTCACCAAGTCTGCATGTTGCATAGTCTCTATTGTCCGAACCGCCTTGCACCTAACGGGCCGCGTATTGGCGATGGGCGGGAATTTTAGCACCGAAGCTCAATCGAAGAACGGAAGTCGAAATTTGCACTTCCGTTGATACGAAGCCGTTCTGCCCGCCTATTGCCAATACGATGTTACAGGCAGTGCAGTTGTCCATCGTGTTATTATTCGTTATCAAATTATTTCCCATTTTTCGATGTCACCTTTGATAATTTTAAACATTGGATGTTGTTCAATCTTTTTCATACTTTTTAATTTGTCGAACTTTTCGAGGTCTCTAATTTTTAGTTTATTGAGTAAATGTTCTGTTTCATATTTCATTTGTCCGTATGTTACGTTCATAATAATAGGCTCAAAATTCCAATCAATTTTTTCCTTGTCGAAATTGTAGCTTCTTGTCAACGCTTCGTTATAAACTGTCGCCAAGTATTGGTTAATTCCGTCAACAGGTTTGTCAGTTTGTTTAAAGCGGTGAAGTTGTGGATGATTTCGATAGCCCTTTGTCTTACCTTGAAGAACGTGTTTGGCAAGAAGTGTTTCTCGCCATAATGCCACAAGTCCTTTTGTGTCTAAATACTTTGGATGAATTGACCATATTCTCATTCGTCTATAAGTCGTAAATTATTGTCAAGGGTTCAAAATTCGTTAAGTGTCGTTAGTTTGGAAGGTTGTCCGTTTGCATTGCCTGTAACGTTTGTGTTTAAAGCGGGCGGGGATTTTGAAACAGTAAATTGTCCACCGTGACCGCTGGGAATAAAGATAACAAAACTTTGTGGAGACGCTGAACCCCCGACTGATTTAAACACGTTGTTGTAGGTAGGGCGGTTTCGTCTGACCGTTATATATATAGAGTCTGTGTCGGTTGTTAGAAGTTCAATTTGTCCCACGAAACGAAGTCCACAGTTTACTTTTAGGTCATGACGGAACCGTCCAACGGAAACAACGCTTAAACGTTATTGTCTGCGCACGAAAAAATGTCTTACGTTAATGAAATTGTTTGCGTACAGTTAAAATCTTGTCTGCGTGTACAAAATTTTTTCGATGTCCCGGTTTTTCTATTTTTCCTTTGTCAAACCGCAAAAAAATTCGCGCTTCGCGCGATTACTATTTTGTCGGTGGGGCGAGGTCTTAACTCAATTGTCCGCGTGCTGAAAATTTCTCCACCGTGAAAAAAATGTCTGCGGGGCGGTCTTTCGTTTTTTTTTTCTATTGTCCTACGTTATTTGAAGCAGAGTTTTTGTAAATCAAAGCCGTCATGTTTTTTGAAGTCCGACCGCCTTACCTACAACGTTTGTGTTTATGACGGCTTGGGCATAGGAGGCTTTGTTAAATGCGAAGCATGACAAAGCCGACCTGCCGAGTCGTCCCACGTTACGGTGCTAAATTAAGAAAACGATTTACATTTTTACACAAAACCCCAAGCTGGCATAAACACGGTGTTGTAGGTAGGGCGGTTTCGTCAGACCGTTATTTATATATAGAGTCTTTGTCGTTAGTCAAAAGTCGGAATTATCAAAAGAGTCCTTGTCAGCCGTTGAATTTAAGGTCATGACGGAACCGTCCTACGTAACACCGTCAAACGTTATTGTCTGCGTACGAGAAATGTCCTACGTTAGCAAAATTTCTCCGCGGATAGTTAATTTTTTAGTCAACGGTTACAAAGTATTTTGTTTTTCCTATTTTCTAAGTCCTCTTTCTCCAAATAGAAAAAAATCGCGCTTCGCGTGATACGATAATGTAGGTGGGCGCGTCTTAACTATTGGTTAGTGCTTTTGAATTTCTTTCTAATCTTGGGTGGGAAATTTTTTAGACTGCCCTTTTTTAGGTCGATTAGCAACACTCCATTTTGTCCGAGTGTACCATATTTGTCAGTAGCATCTTTCCCTTTTAAAATGTTAATTGACTTTATCCAATCGGGGTTTATATGATTTAAGGTACTTGCAATTGCAACTGAGTCTTTAAAATTTCCATCTTCCGGTATTTGCAATCTTTTATTGTCAACCGTTATAATATATAGTGGTGAATTTCCCCAACTTAACCTTTGAGAGTTTGGACCATCGATTGTTATCCGAATGCTTTTAGTTGAATCTGATTTTAAGGATTGTCCATAGACGAATTCACAAGCGAATAGTAAGAGGAATATTGCAATTGTCTTTATTGTTAGCATTTTCATCTTATAATCTATGTCAATTGTATTGAAAGGATTTTATCAGTCAAAATTTTTATTTTTAGTCCCATCGACCGCCTTACCTACAACGTTTGGCTATAAGCCGTTTGTTTTACCAAAATAAAAATAAACAAAAGAAAACAAATGGATTATAGACTTTGTTGTGTGCTGTTGGCTTTAGAACTTCACTAAGTTCCAGTTCATCTTCTTTTCAACTTTATCTTTTTCGTCCGCTGTCAGTCGAATTACGAAAACGTCTTGCCCTGTCTGGTCGTGCATGTAAAACTGATAAGGCGAACCATTATTTTTCATTGATGATTCCAAATGTTTAAAGAAGTCTGTGTCGTACCAGTCGTCATGAAATTTTAAGTCGAAAACTCGTAAAGTATCACTGTCCCAGAAAGAAACCTTAACAGGTCCTTCGTCAGTTGCCCATTCTTCTTTAATCTTATCTGGCTTCAAATAACCGCCTGACAGCTTTCCAAACTTGTCAACAGTCATTGCGTAAACATTATTCCCATTTAAAACGTCAGCCTCCAAGTCTCCCCACCAAACTCTTGTGTCGTCTAACTCTGCAACGTGAAGGTCAAAAAAGTTTGCATTATGTTCGGGGTCAAATATTTCATTGAACTCATCGTAGCCGTCAATTTTATACTGCCCCTGAGCCTTCTTAATCAATAGTTCTGTTAATTGTTCATCGTCCAAGTCTTTGAAGTCCTCAAAGAGTCCAACTTGTCTAAGGTTTGTAACAGCTGTCTTAAATTTCTCTTTTTGCAAATCTTGTCCTCGGTTACAAGAAGTCAATAGTGTCAAGATTAGTATTGTAGTAAGATGTCTCATCTGTCCAAAAGCCAATGGCACACAACCTTTAGATTTGTTTCATGCTAAAAATAGCAATAGTTATAGTAACTTTTGTGGGTAAGTGGATTACCGTTTCGGTTATCCATCTTATCCACAAAAAAGCAGCCGGAGCACTATGCCGCCAACCAGGTTGAAGGCTTAT
>JAKQEZ010000149.1 GCA_029558435.1 Bacteroidota bacterium | reverse complement strand
AGGCGTAAAAACCTCATTCGCTTAGGTGTTGACCAAGAGCATGCTTACGCATGGAGCAGAACACGAAAAGGAGGCTGGGCAATAGCCCAAAGTCCAATTCTTGGTTCAACCATCACCCTACAAAGGTTAAAGCAACGAGGGTACGAAAGTTTGTTGGACGTTTACACAACACTAAACCCATCTATCTGTGAACCGCTTAGTATGCAACTGAGATTGAATGATTCAATATCATTTAATCGAAAGTTGGGAGCGTAGCTCGCGTACGCTTAGTGGTGTGAGAGCCTCTCCCTGTCAGCACTCGCTGGCGGGGCAGGCTACTCGATTACAGGCTGGGCTTCTATTTTGTTGTCTTTGGGTCAATTGTCGCAGAGTTGTAACGAACTAATTTTTCCCAATCAATTTCTCCGCTGTCTTTGCAAAAGTCGTTTGAAAATTCTCTTGTAAACTTGTTTATCATTTGAGAATACGATTTTACAAATTCGTCATTCTTTTCTTTTGCTTTATGCCCAAGTGGCTCAATTATCTCTGTGTAAAGTTCAGTGTCGCCTGAAATGAAAGCCCAAAAACTTTGCCCACAATATTTGAAGTAGTCGCCTTTGTCGGGATTGTTGTCACGACCATAGCAACAACCATTTACTGCTACTACATGTAGTTGAGAGTTACTTGTTCTTAAAGTCTTTTTTGCTGTCTTGAAGTCGGCAACCATTTTTGCAATTTGTGAACTGTTGCCCCAATTGGGACCCGATTTTATGGTAACAATATTTCTTGCCCCGTTATTGTCAAACTCCAAGTCAATGCCCGTAATTCCTGATTTATAGCCACTGTAAACTTTACCATTTATAAAAATTGCAAGACCTTCAAGCCAATCTCCAAAAATTGTTTCTTCATTTGAAGAAATGTGAGCATCAACGATACCCCGAATAATTTGCTCGGCTGTTAAAACGTATTTTGCTTTGAAAAGGTAAGGGTTTTTACGTTTTAGAACTTGGGTAAGTTTTAAACCGTCAAGACTTTGAATACGCTTTTGGTGGAATGTCCCTATGTTTTGTTCAACGTATTGCGATACGTCTTTCAGGTTTAGTTTTTTCATATTTTACTTTCGGCTCTAATAAATAAAGTTCAATAGGATTCAATTCCTTTCTAACCATTTCATAGTATTCGGGAACAATTTCAATTCCTATTGAGTTACGTTTCATTCTGTTTGCGACACTTAAAGTCGTTCCCGAACCCATAAATGGGTCAAGTACTGTGTCATTTTCTTTTGTGAAGAGTTTGATAAACCATTCTGGTAATTCTTGCGGAAATGCAGCACTATGATTTTTGTTATTGCATTCTGTCGCTAAATGCAAAACATTTGTTGGATATGCTTTGTCTCTGTCAACCCAATTGGAGATGTTTTTGCCAAAGCCACTTCCGACTTTTGAATTGTCACGTATTTTGTCTGTGTCTGAAAGTTTTTTAAGTCGTGTTTTTGCCCAATCGCCCATTGGAACCATTACTTCTTCCTGATACATATTAAAATGTTTTGCTTTGTTGAATTGAAGTAGTCGTTCCCAACTGTCCCGAAAACGATTTGGCCATTTTCCAGGATATGAGTTCTTCTTGTGCCAAATAAATTCTTCTGTCCAAAGCCAACCTTGCTCTCTCATTGCTATGATGAGCTCCATAACATAAGTGCTTCTTTCGCCTTCAACGACTTTTTCCTTAATGTTTAGGATGAATGTCCCTGTTGGTTTAAGAACTCTCAAAAGTTGCTCTGAAATTGGTAAAAACCATTCAACGTATTTGTCGGGGTGAATGCCACCATATGTGCTTTTACGCTGGTCTGCATAAGGCGGTGAAGTCATAATTAAGTCCACAGAGCTGTCTGGAAGTAACTTTAATTGCTCCTTACTGTCGCCTAGAAATATGTCTGTCGTTATCTCCATTTTTCTTGTCCTAATATATTTAGCAAATTTACTTTTTTAATTGTTCTTTCCTGTCAAAATTG
>JAKQEZ010000141.1 GCA_029558435.1 Bacteroidota bacterium | reverse complement strand
ACTATTAAGTGAACTTTTTGGACTGTTCCAGTCGTATCTTCCACCAAAATTAAACTCCAATGAATCCCATCTAAATTTGAATTCACCACCACCACCAAGCAACCAGTTATCGGTTACGTTTTTCTGGTTATTAATAAAATTAGTAAAATGACTATAACCTGCTAACAAATTAGGGTGCAACTGAATGGTGCGTCCTTTTAACGGAATACCTCCACCACCATAAATATAGCTGTTGAAGTTGCCATCTACGTTAACAGTTTGAATGTTCATTCTACCAAAAGCATCATAGGTTGTGGATGTTGCAAAAGCATTGTTGGTGTATGAAGCATTCATTCCCGCCCATATAAAACCGCTGTTTATTGGATTCCAAGAATTGAAAAACGCATTCAACTCATGGGAATAATTTGGACGCAAATTGGGGTTACCAACTTTAATTCTGTTTGGATTTGAATTGTCGGGAACAGGTTGTAAATCAGTAATAGAAGCTTGCTCAGAATTGGTGCTATAGGTTATGCGTAATTGTTTACTCATGCTTGCACGGTATTGATAACGTACGCTTGGCAAAATATTGGAAATGTTTTGATGAATGGAATTGTTTGTAAACAGATTCACGTTGTTTATGTCCACATTTCTCACATCCACACGCACAAATGCCATGTGTTTGTCTTTGTCAAATTGTAATTTTAAACCTGCCTTGTGCTCGTTGCGTTTTGTTTCAAATTGGTTGGATAACGTAGAGTCTAAATCTGAATAGGAACCGTTTACAAAATTGTTGGTTTCGCGGTTTTGTTTCAACAATTCATTTCTGTAATTATACATGATAGTTCCTTTCAAATACTTGCCAAAAGGCTCGGTATATGATGCAAAAGCATTGTTAACCATCGTGCTGTTGTAGTTAATTTTGGATTGATCAGTAGTATCGTTCACCGCAGGAAACAACGGAGATTCGGTGCGAGTTAAGATAGAACCTTTTGTTTTATTGTCAATGTAATTGAAATAATAGTCTAACTCTATCTCACGTTTTGGTTTTTTAAATCGTCTGTTCAATTTTGCAGTTAAATCGCCATCTAATCCCAACGATTTGTTTTTGTTATTGGCAAATGTTTGCAATGTTGAAGTGTTGTCTTCTGCCAAATACTGGGTTAATGTGTTGTTATCTGTTAATTGTTGATCCACTCTAAACGATGGCTTAATCGTTAATTTGGTCAAAGAATCCAATTGTGATTCCACATTAAAATTGATAATATGACTCTGACTACGTGTTAAATTATTGGTAGAATCATCCGTAAAATAAGTGGTATCTGTTAAGAAATACTGTGTTCTACTACCAGAATAGGCTTGCAATTCTTTGTTGTAATAGGTATAGTTGAACCCAATTTTTGTGTTTTTCTTTTTACCAACCTTATCGGTGAAGTAAATACCTGCTTTCCAAGTTTTTGGAATTCCATTAGGCGAGGTATTTTCAAAAGGATTTCCAAATGGACTTCCGCTTACATCCTCATTTTCTAATCCAAATTTATTGGCATCGCCCCAACCAAAATTAGAGCGAGGAGTGTTGGTTCCTAAACCAAAAACAGATATTTTTTGCGTGCTTTTATAATGGTTAAATAAAAATTCACCTTCATAAAATGGTTTTTTCTTATCGGCAATTCCAAAGTCGGATGCACCCGACACTTTACCAAAATAACCTTTTTTAGCATCGTCTTTGAGTTTTAAATCCAAAACTTTGATTTTATTGTCGCTGCCAAATTCGCCATCATCCTCCTTTTCATAGACTTCTACAGTTTCTATGGCTTTTGCACCCAAGTTTTTTGTTGCAATGGTAGGATCAGAACCAAAAAACTCATCACCATCAACCAAAACTTTTTTAATTTCTTGCCCTTGCGATTTTATTTTTCCATCACTATCTACCTCAATACCAGGAAGTTTTTTTAATAAATCTTCCACTACTGCGTTGGGACCAGTTTTAAACGAATCGGCAATATACACCAAGGTATCACCTTTAAAGTGGATAGGGTCTTTGTAGGCATAAATCACCAAATCATCAAATTGTTTTGATTTTGTAGCCATTTTAATACTTGGAATATCAATTTCCAGATTGCTTGGACTTCCCACTATATAAAAAGAACGATCATCAAATCTTGGATGTGAAACGGTAAGCATGAAAGTATCCATTTCAATATTATCCAACACAAATTTTCCGTCTTTATCGGCGCGTGCAAATTCTAACAACAACGAGTCTTTAACACGAACAGCGGTTGCCAATGCATTGGGCAAAGCCATACCACTACTATCTTGCACAACACCTGCAATGTGCATTTTTTGTCCAAATGCAAGAGGAGTCAAAATTGCTAGTATAAAAGCAAATAAAAGTTTTTTTAACATAAATGGGGATGATTAACACAACAAATGTAAATAATTGACACTAAACCAAAAAAAAGAAATTACTAGTGGCTGTATTTCTGGTTGAATGGAAAAATAAAAGGATAAAGTGAAGAAATTATTGGGGAATGAATGGTTTTTGGATATGAAATAGAACAGCATCAAAACAAATTTAAACTACTGTTACTTCATGTTGTTAAAAGAAAATACTTTGTTATTTTGTGTTTAATCTTTGTTGCCCAACTATTTTAATTTTTTAATGGATTTACCTTCAAGCAAAGATTTCATTTGAGTAATTGCAACTTTATTAAGTTGAATAAGTCGTTCTCCTTGAGTTAATCCTTGATCAATTAACAAAGCGTTAATGCTTTCCATATTACTCAAAACAACTAATTGTTCTAATGTTGCATAATCTCTAATGTTTCCTTTTTTATCAGAATTTTTTTCTCTCCATTCCTTAGCCGTTATTCCAAAAAGCGCAACATTTAATAAGTCTGCTTCGTTTGCATAAACAAAACTTGTGTGCATTTTTGATATTTCTTGTGGAATTAAATTGTCTTTTATTGCATCAGTATGAATTTGGTAATTGATTTTTGAGATAGTTCTTTGTAAATTCCATTCTAATTGCAATCTATTATTTTCATCATCTTTTAAGCGCTGAAATTCTTTGATTACATATAATTTAAATTCAATTGAAATCCAAGACGCAAATTCTAATGCAATATCTTTGTGTGCAAAAGTACCTCCATATCTACCAGCTTTTGAAATAATTCCAATCGCATTTGTATTTTCAATCCAGCGTTTTGGCGTCATTACAAAGCTGTTTAGCCCAGCTTGTTTTCTAAACCCCTCGAATTCGAGGGGTTTAAAATTTGGATTATAAATAGTTTCCCAAAAACCTAAAAGTTCAATTGTATTCCGGTTTCTCATCCAGTTTTGAATGATACTATCCGTATGTTCTGCATCTTTATGACGAGCAATGTCTGTTAGAGAAATAAAGTCGTTATTATTTTCTTCGTACAATACAATATCAACTCCTTGAACATTTATCTTTTTGTTTTTTGCCATTCTATAATTTCTGTAATTATCAAATTTACAAAAAATGATTAGGAATTTAATTTATCTGTTGAATTTATATTTTAGGGAAAAATAAAAATGGAATTGATATTATGCTTTATTATGAAAGAGAAAAGTCAAGATATATCTACCGTTTTCCTTGTGCTTTCACCATTGCTTATAATTCAAAAAACGGACTAAAAACCCGTTCATATGTGCCCGAAACAGTAGTAAATGTTACTTCATACTTTAACAACGTTTCACCATCCCAAACACCATTAATACTGTTGAAATAATCGGTTTGTGGGTTAAAATCGCGTTTTTCGATTGAAAATACTGCTAATTGTTGTAGCAATTGTTTGGTGTCAATGGAACGAATGCGACGCGACATGAAAAACACCGTTAACATGTTGCTCATAAATTTGTTTTTGTCCATGGTTGGACGTTTGTTCAACTCTTCTTCAAAAAAAGCATAAAATTGTTGTTCCTCATTGGTGGGTGCATAGTTGGGATATAAAATCGACTCTTTGGTAATGTAGGATTTAAAGGTTGGTAAAAAAATGGTTGGAAATTGATAGGTTTGTGTAATAGTAAAATCCTTGATGGAATCGGATGTTCCAAAATTGATATCAGCAAAATAAACAAACGACGTGTCACCAGCATTGATGCTATAAATGTGATGTTCTAAATAGGCAACTTTACTGGTGCTGTTGAGCAATACATTTTTTTGGTTGTTGATTTTTGTTTCCAACGTTTTGTCAAAAACACCTGCTTGTTCATTCTTGTATTTTATTTCATACAAAGAATCCAATTGTTTGTATTGATAAGGCTTAATAACGGTTGGTTGTGAGAAGCCCAACGATTCATAGGTGACAGCAGAATCTTTGTAGGAATCTGTAATATAACGTGTTATAGCGTTTTTTCGATTTTGTTCTGCATTTTCTCGTGTTTCTGTAGGAATGTATTTTAACCCACACGAAAATAAAAGCACCAATATCCCCAAAAAAGAAAAAAGACTATATTTCATATCGCATTTTTACCAAAAATAAGGATATTCTTGAATTGAAAAGTGAATCATTGCTATAACTTTTATAGTTTTTAGATTTTTTAGGAGATAACTCAGTGAAACAAGTAACTTTGTAATATGGGACGAAAAAAAGATAAACCACAAAAAGGCAAAAAGAAAACCAATCTTAAAGGAAGTGTTACCGTTGCTATTCGTAAGATTTTTGAAAAAAATGAAGACAGCGAATTTACACATCACCAAATATGCACACTTTTAGACCTTAGAGATGGAGCTTTGCGCCAATTGGCTTTTTCTGTTCTGCAAGATTTGAAAGAACAAAACGTTATAAAAGCAATTAGCCACAACACTTTTAAACTCAATCAACTTTCTACTTATGTGGAAGGTTATTTGGATTTGAATGCTAGAGGAGCAGGCTTTGTTAGTGCCGAAGGTTTTGATAAAGATATTTACATCGATCCGCTTTCTGTGGGGAAATCGTTGGGAGGCGACAAAGTGAAAGTGCGCATCACCCGCATGGGAAAAAACAGGGTAGAAGGTGAAATTGTGGATATCATTGAACGCGAACGCACCCATTTTGTAGGAACCATTCAAATGCACGATAATTTTGCGTTTTTAGTTCCAGACAATTTACGTGCGGGTACCGATATTTTTATCCCCAAAGAAAAACTAAATGGTGCCAAAAATGGCGAAAAAGTATTGGTAAAAATTACCGTTTGGCCCAAAACAGCCGCTAGTCCGTATGGTGAAGTAGTTGAACGATTAGGGCAACGCACAGCTAATGACACCGAAATGATTTCTATTTTGGTTAACCAGTGCATCGACTATATTTTTCCGCAAGAAGTGTTAGCACAAGCCGAACAAGTGAGTATGGAGTTGGAAGAGGAGGAAATTCAACGTCGTAGAGACATGCGCGATGTATTGACTTTTACCATCGACCCTTTTGATGCCAAAGATTTTGACGACGCACTATCGTTCAAACGCCTTGAAAATGGGCATTTGGAAATTGGTGTCCACATTGCAGATGTTAGTCACTACGTGCAACCTGGTTCACCAATGGATAAAGAAGCATTGCACCGCTCCAATTCGGTTTATTTAGTGGATAGGGTAGTGCCTATGTTGCCCGAGCAGTTGTCTAACTTTGCTTGTTCGTTGCGCCCCAACGAAGATAAATACAGCTTTTCGGTAGTGTTTCAAATGACTGAAGAAGGAACTATTAAAAATGTATGGTTTGGAAAAACAGTCATTCACTCCGACAGACGCTTTACCTATGAGGAAGTACAAGAAATGTTTGAAGGCAAGGATGGCGACTACAAAGAGGAATTGGTGTTGCTGGATAAAATCGCAAAAATTTATAGAAAAAAACGATTAAAATCGGGCGCGCTCAACATTGAATCTGAAGAAATGCGCTTTAAGTTGGACGAAGACAAAAATCCTATTGAAGTAGTTATCAAAACTTCAAAAGACGCGCATAAATTAATTGAAGAATTCATGTTGTTGGCCAACCGACACGTGGCAGAATTTATAGGTAAACCAAAACCTAATCGCGATTTTATTCCGTTTGTGTACCGTATTCACGATGAACCTGACGCCGGAAAAATAGAATTGTTTAAGGTGTTTATTGATAAGTTTGGCTATCAATTGGAAAATGCAGATTTAAGCAAAATATCAAAAAGCATCAACGCCTTGTTGGAAGATATCCGCTATAAAAACGAATATTCCATTATTCAATCCATGGCAATTCGTTCCATGGCAAAAGCAGAATATGCAACCGACAATATAGGCCACTACGGGTTGGCTTTTGAGTACTACACCCACTTCACGTCGCCAATTCGCCGTTATGCCGATTTATTGGTGCACCGCATTTTGTTGGAAGAATTAACGCACCAAAAACACAAATACGGAAGTGGTTTAAACGAAGTGTGTAAACAAATTTCTAGAAACGAACGCAAGGCAGCAGATGCAGAACGAGAATCAACCAAGTATTTTCAAACCATTTTTGTGTTAGACAAAATAGGAGAGGAGTTTGATGGCACTGTTTCTGGAATTACTGAGAATGGAATGTATGTTAAAATGACCGAAAACCAGTGTGAGGGGATGATAGCAATGAATCAATTACCTGGCGATAGGTATTATTTTGACGAAGAAAAGTATCGAATTGTTGGTGCAAAAACCAAGCATGAATTCAATTTAGGCGACAAAGTTCGTGTACGCATCTACGAAGTTTCGCCACGTAAACGTCAAATTGATTTGGAATTGGTGGTTTAACCAACTATTTATCCAACATACATGCTTTAATAAAAGTATAAACCAACGGATGAGGTAACTCGCGTGTGGAAGTAATTTGTGGACAATAACTACTTGCCACAAAAAATGAATGGTTTTTTAAACTGATAATTTCTGGATCTTCAAATTGGTTATACGCTTCAATATCAATGTTCGATTCAACCAATTGTGAGATGGCTTGCGGATAAATACTATAACGCGAAGACGACAGCTCATAGGTTGAATGGTGTTCAAACAATTGAATAAACGCATCGGAATGAGGCAAAATAGTAATTTTTTCAAATTTATTGCCTGTAACTAAGTTCTCCGAAATCAATTTGGTGTTATCGAGGTTAACAGAACCATTATTGAGCAATACCTCCACAAAAGTTTTAAATCCTTCGCCAGTAATGAGAGTTGGAATTTTCAAAGCAACCAAAGTTTTGATAATTCCAGCAACATAAAACAAGTTGGTAAATGGCCCAGGAGCAATCCAAACACCATCATATTGTTCAAATTGATTAGGTTTAAATGTTACAGCCTCACTTAATCGCACCCAATAATAATTAATATCCACGTCCAAAAACACCGCTGCATGATCAAGCGATAAATTGGTGGCTTGGTGAGAATAATAGGTGAAATTATAATCGCCAACAATTGCTATTTTGAGGGAGCGACTCATTCGAATCAGCCGAGAAATGCACTATTATCTTTTGTACCAACCTGTATAAACCGCATCAACCACTTCCATAGAGTCAGTAATTGTTGTTTGTGTTGGTACATCTAAGTAAGAATAATAAACGCGAGTGTCAAATTCTACACGAAATTTAGCATAGTCACCATTTTCATCCGATTCAACACCCATTTTAGTGTATTGTGCTGTTCCAATTGTTTTTGATTTCCATTCTTTTCCTGAACCATCTGTAAAAGAAAAAGAAATTCCGCCTAAACCGTTAACTGAAAAACTTGGAACTAAGTTCGGTCCCGACAAATAAAAACTTTCAAACGTAGAAACTGATGGACGCTCTGACGCATTGGCATCAAATACTATGCTTCCATGAGCTATGTTGACTTGTTGTAAAGAATTTGATGAAGAAAATTTAGAATGATAAATTGCACTATCCAACGTGTTAGCATTTACAATTAAATCCACACCTGATGTGCCGGCATATCCATTTACATTTTGAGTTAACTCAATATTTGTACCGTTGATTTTACCATAAAAATGGCTTTTTAAATCAACTTTTGGAGTTGGAGCAGGGATAATTTCTCGTTTGTTACAAGAAAAGAAAGCTATTCCAAGAGATAAAACAGCTACCGATTTTAAAATATAATTCATCGTACTAAGTTTTAATTTTCACAATAATCTAGCCTGCAAAAAGGGTAGAGATTCAGTAAAAATACGAATTATTTTAAAAAAAGTTGCGTTTAGTTAAAAATTCTTAAGCGCGAATCATTTTTTTGGTGCCGTCCATTGCAAATAAACTCAACTCAACAGTGTTGTTTTCCAACGCCGATGCATGCAATAACATTTGGATATAATCCGATGAAAATTGCTCTTCAACAAACATAGAGGCAACTTCTACATCAGGATTTTTTTGCTGTAATTCATTGATTAACAAATTCAACTCCGAAAACGAAATATACATGGAAGAAGAATACGACAAATGATGCTTGGTGGTTTTGCCTTTTATTAATACTTTCGTATCGCTATTGTCATAAAGAACAGTATCAATGCTAAATGTTGTTGTATGTGCTTTCATGGTATTTGATTTTTCAATTAACACTGCAAAGTTCCGATGCAACTACGTAAGTTTTTTACGTTCTAAATAATTTTTAAAAAATGCCCGAATTTCCCCTGTTTCATAAATTGTTGCCGTTTAATGGAAAAATAGACAATCCTTTGGTATTGATTCACGGTTTTTTGGAAAGCCATACAATGTGGTACCAGTTACCTTTAGAGCAATTTCAACGACCCATCCTTTTGCTTGATGTGCCTGGTTTTGGAAAAAGTGAGTTGTTGGACGATGAATTGCCTTCCATCCGCCATTATGCGCAAGCTATAGCACAACTGTTGGAGCACTACAATTTTAATTCGTTCCAATTGGTGGGACACTCAATGGGTGGCTACATAGGATTGGAATTACTAAAAATGACCGAGAAAGCAGAAAAATTAATTTTGTTAAACTCTAATTTTTGGTGCGATTCGGATGCAAAGAAAAAAGACCGTGTGCGTGCGGCGTCTATTTTACTTCAACACAAGGATGCGTTTATTGCAGAGGCAATTCCCAACTTGTTTTTAAACCCAACAACATCCTCAAAACAAATTCACCAATTGGTGGAGGAAGCTAAAAAAGGAGTGGCAGAATGGTATGCCTATGCATCGTTGGCAATGAAAGAAAGAAATGATTTTTCTGAATTTTTAAAAAATAATCCAGCTCGCTTTGAAATTATTCATGGCAAACAAGATGGGTTGATTCCCTTTCAATTATTGCAAGAAAAATGCGGAGCGTGGAAAACACCAGCAATTATTGAAAATTCAGGCCACATGTCGGTTTTTGAACAACCACAAGAAGTAATGGATTTATTAAAGAAATTGTTGAATTAAAAAAAGCGACAAGCAAAAATCGCCGTATCGTCCACATATTCCAACTCGCCTTTCCATTCTTCGAGTTTTGAAAAAATGAGGTTGTTCATATCGTCCATGCTCAACGCATAAAACGAATGAATGGTTTTTATCAAACGGTCGATTCCAAATTGCTCTCCTTCTTTATTTTCCAATTCCACCACACCATCGGTATAAGAAACAATGGTTGTATTGGGTTTTAGCACCACTTCACCCACATTGATAAAGGGCAATTCTTCAAGCATTCCCAAACCTATGGTTCCTTCGGTTAGCATGGTTACGTCTTTTTTTGAAGTCGTCATCACCGGGTGATTATGCCCTGCATTGATGTATTTCAACACACGCGTTTTGGCGTTGTAGTGGGCAATAAAAAAGGTAATGAATTTTTCGCCTTTTGCATTTTTCATCACTTTGGCGTTCAGTTCCTTCACTAAAAACGGCAAATCGTATTTTTGATAAATGAACAGCGTTCGAAGCGTAGCTTGAAAATTTGCCATGAGCATTGCAGCTCCTATTCCTTTTCCAGAAACATCGCCAATGCACAAAATAAATTCATCGTTTCCGAGTGGAATAAAATCGTAGTAATCGCCACCCACCTCGTGTCGTGGAATGTATTTGGCCGAAATGTCCATTTGCTTGTTGGAAGGTAAATCCGTAGGAAACAACAATTTTTGCATCTCGCTGGCTACCTCCAATTCTTTTTTCAACCGCTCTTGAATCACCCGTTGTTTGGCCATGATTTTATTTTCAATTGCTACCACAATAATATTGGTGAGCGTTTCAATAAAACCAAAGTTGTTTTGCACATCTTCTTGGTAAAAATCAATAGGTGAGTTGACTTTCATCAGCAAATAAGCCAATGCCTCTTCTTTGTGATATACCGGAATTACAATGTCAAATTCATTCAACACATCAGAAGTAGAGGAATGAATAAAGGTAATGTCCTTAAATCGCGCCAATTCTTCACCCACATTCAGGGTCAATAATTTTCCGCGAATACCGTTTTTTACCAGCAATTTCCAACTTTCATCTTCTTGCTTGGTAAACAATAAAAAGCGAGTAAAACCCAATTGTTCTTTCAAAATAAACGAATAGATTTCTGTGAGCTTCTCCACACTCGCATTGGCATTAATTGCCGTTGTGATTTCTAAGAGAGAATTCAGCTTAAAATCTTTTTGAAACAGTTGTGTTTCAAGCTCATTTATTTGTTTTTCATACATTATAAACGGTTCAATAAATCGGGTAATTTTTTCAATGCCGCTACCTCTCTAAATTTTGTTTTTACTTCTCCACACGGACTACCAAAATAGGTTTTTCCAGCTTCCAAATCTTTTCCAATGCCCGATTGTGCCAACACCGACACACCTTCGCCGATAACCACATTGGCAGCACAACCAACTTGTCCCCACATAGAAACTTTGTCTTTAATCACCACACAACCTGCTATACCAACATTGGCAGCAAACAAACAATCTTTGCCAACAACCGTATCGTGACCAATGTGCACCATGTTGTCAATTTTTGTGCCTTCACCAATTTCTGTATTGCCCGATACACCAGCGTCTATCGTACAATTGGCACCAATTTCCACATTGTTGTGTATGTGCACCCACCCACAGGTATGCATGCGATCATATCCCGTTGGTTTTTTCTTGTAATAAAATGCGTTGAATCCAATAGTGGTATTAGGTCCAATCATTACATTATCACCAATAATGGTACGGTCTAAAATAACAGCACCTGGATAAATGCGTGAGTTTTTTCCAATCGTTACGTTGTTGCCAATAAATGCGTTAGGATAAATAACAGCTGTAGGATCGATGTGTGTATTGATTCCCACTAATTGTTGTTGCTCAATAATAGGCGTAAAATGGCGGGTTAATTTATTGTAATCGTCAAACGGAGCGGCAGAAACTATCAATGCTTTACCTTGCGGACATTCTACTTCTTTGTCAATCAAGATTGTTGTGGCAGCACTGTTAAGCGCTTTGTCGTAATATTTAGGGTGATCCACAAAGACTAAATCACCGGTTACAACTTTATGTATCTCATTAATTCCAGATACAACGTGGTTTTCATCTCCAACAAACGAACAACCAATCAACGCAGCGATTTCTTTCACCGTATAATTTCTGTCTAGCTTCATACAAAATGTGTTATAAAACAAAATTACTGCTAATTCTACACACTAAAAAAACGCAAGCAGAATGTTTTCCGCTAACAATTGTTAAAAGCGAAATGAATTAAATTAGAACATAGAATTTCAGGCAAATAGTTTGGTTTTTTGAGTCACTTCTATTCACCTCTCAACAATATGTTTCCTAAAATTCAAAAAATACAGTTGATATTTATAATTTTGCAACAAAATAAAAAAACATGTACAGAACACATACTTGCGGAGAATTAAGAATTGAAAATTGTGGTCAAACAGTTACACTTTCAGGATGGGTGCAAAAATCGCGCGACTTGGGAGGAATGACATTTATCGATTTGCGCGATAGATACGGCATTACACAGTTAGCTTTTAACGAGGTGGACAATGCAGAATTGACTGCACAAGCACGTAAATTGGGACGTGAGTTTGTGGTTCAAGCTACAGGTGAAGTAATTGAAAGAGCAAGTAAAAACAAAAATATTCCAACCGGTGAAATTGAAATTAAAGTAACAGCAATCACCTTATTGAATGCTTCAAAAATACCACCGTTTACCATTGAAGACGATACAGATGGGGGCGATGAGTTGAGAATGCAATACCGTTATTTGGATTTGAGAAGAAATCCGGTGTTGCAAAAATTGCAATTGCGCAATAAAGTTGCCTTGGAAACCAGAAAATACTTGGATACACAAGGATTTATGGATGTTGAAACACCATTTTTAATTAAATCAACTCCAGAAGGAGCACGCGATTTTGTGGTGCCTAGCCGCATGCAAGAAGGTCAGTTTTATGCCTTGCCTCAATCACCTCAAACGTTTAAACAATTGTTGATGGTATCTGGAATAGACCGTTACTATCAAATTACAAAATGTTTTCGCGATGAAGACTTACGTGCTGATCGTCAGCCAGAGTTTACACAAATTGACTGTGAAATGGCGTTTGTAGAACAAGAAGATGTGTTGCAAACATTTGAAGGAATGATAAAGCATTTGTTCAAAGCCGTTCGTGGTGTTGAATTTGAAGGCGATTTTCCACGCATGACTTATGCCGAAGCAATGGAAAAATATGGTTCCGACAAACCAGATATTCGTTTTGGAATGGAATTCATCGACCTAAAAGCGGTAACAAGCAATAAAGGTTTTGCCATTTTTGACGATGCTGAAGCGGTGATTGGAATCAATGCACAAGATTGTTCAGAATATACACGCAAACAATTGGATGCGTTGACTGATTGGGTTAAACGTCCGCAAATTGGTGCAAAAGGATTGGTATATGTGAAATACAACACCGACGGAACATTGAAATCTTCGGTTGATAAATTCTATTCGCAAGAAGATTTGGCAGAATGGGCTAAATTGGCAAATGCACAACCAGGCGACTTGCTTTTGGTATTAAGCGGCGACTTGGATAAAGTGCGCAAACAAATGAACGAATTGCGCCTACACATGGGTAACGAATTAGGATTACGCAATCCAAACGTGTTTAAACCATTGTGGGTATTGGATTTCCCATTGTTGGAATGGGATGAAGAGGCACAACGTTTCTTTGCAATGCACCACCCGTTCACTTCGCCAAAACCAGAAGATATGCACTTAGTGGCAACCGACCCAGGTAAAATTAGAGCAAACGCTTATGACTTGGCAATGAATGGAGTAGAGTTGGGAGGAGGTTCTATTCGTATTCACGACCGCACTCTGCAAGCACAAATGTTTGATTTGTTAGGATTTACACCAGAAGAAGCCCAAAACCAATTTGGATTCTTGATGAATGCATTTGAATACGGTGCTCCACCACACGGAGGTTTGGCTTTTGGTTTGGATCGTTTGGTAGCAACAATGGGCGGATCGGATTCTATTCGCGATTACATTGCTTTCCCTAAAAACAACGCAGGAAGAGACGTTATGATTGACGCTCCATCGCCACTTAATGCAGAACAATTAAAAGAATTAAACATCAAAGTAGGCGTATAATTTTTTATTATTGGTCGGTTTTTATCATCACCCCACAAGGTAGATGAACAACTTTTTTGTGCTGTAATGAAGGAGTCATTTTCAATGAATTTGTAAATTTTTGTTATTTCATAAGCTGAGTTTGAACTATTTATTTATTTTCGTAGTATTATGGTAGCAATTGACTTAATTACAGAAGATATTCCGCCACTTACCCACTTGGATACAGGTGAAAAAGCGTTGAGATGGATGGACGAATTTCGGGTTTCACATTTACCAGTGTTGAAAAACGGAAATTTCGTAGGCTTGCTTTCTGAAAGTGATGTGTTGGATAAAATGGACGAAAAACAAACGTTGGATGTGTTGTTTGAACATTTGCCACGTCCGTTTGTTTGGGCAGGCGACCATCTTTTTGAAGTCATAGATAAAATGGGAGAATACAACATTACCGTTGTACCTATTCTCGATAAAGAAGAAAAATATTTGGGATGCACTTGTATTCATCAACTTATTCGTGCCGTTAGTAGAATTGGAGGCATCACCGAACCAGGGGGCATCATTGTGTTGGATGTGGCAAAAGCCAATTATTCACTAGCGCAAATTGCACAAATTGTGGAAAGTAATAACGCAAAAATCCTAAGTTCTTACATTTATTCACCCTCAGATTCCAGCCAAATGGATGTAACAATTAAAGTCAACGAAACAGATTTAGAACGCATACTTCGCACTTTTTATCGATACGATTACACCATCAAAGCATCCTATCAACGCACCGATTCTGAAGATGAACTTAAAAATAGGTTTGATGCGCTGATGAAATACATGAATTTATAGCCTATGAATGTTGCTGTCTTTAGCCGAAAAATAACCAAAGCAAATCTTCCATACGTAGTGGAGTTGCTTGCGCATTGCCAGCAATTGGAATGGACCGTGGTATTGGAACTTGAATTAAAAAAACAACTCGAAAAGTTAATAAAACTTCCGCACGCAACAGCAACGTTTTCGTCACACAAAGATTTTAAAAAAGGAATAGATTTAACCATTAGTTTGGGTGGCGACGGTACGTTTATTCAAACCGTAGGTTATGTGCGCAATTCCAACGTTCCAATTATTGGAATCAACACAGGAAGATTAGGGTTTTTGGCCAATGTGGCAAAAGAATCCATGCGCGAAGCGTTGAATTTATTGAACAACAAGCATTATGAACTTCAACAACGCTCTTTGCTTTGCGTTGAAACAGAAAAACAACATTTTGGCGATGCTAATTTTGCTATTAACGAGGTTGCTGTTTCTAGAAAAGACAGTTCAACCATGTTGACGGTGCATGCACAACTCGACCAACAATACATGAATTCATACTGGGGAGATGGTTTAATTATCTCCACACCAACAGGTTCTACAGCCTATAACTTAGCTTGTGGCGGACCGATTATTGACCCTCAATGCCAACTTAATGTTATTACGCCTATTGCGCCGCATAATTTAAACGTGCGACCAATTGTTGTTCCCAACGAAAAAGAAATTCGTTTGTCGGTTGAGGGCAGAGGTAGAAATTTTTTATTGAGTTTGGATGGCCACTCAGTAAACATTAAAAAACACGAAGAAGTGGTGGTGCGCAAAGCCGATTTTGATATAAATGTTGTAAAACTCCACGAAAATGAATTTTTAGACACCATTCGCAACAAGTTGTTGTGGGGAATTGATAGAAGAAATAAATAAACAAAATAAACAATGAGAAAACTTAAAACAATAGGAATAGTTGCTTTTGCATTGATGTTGGGACTTCCAACTTTTGCACAAAAAAACGCAAAAAATGAAAATTTAGAAGACGGAATCTATGCCGAATTTAACACCAGTAAAGGCCGAATTTTGGTAAAATTGGAAGACCAAAAAACACCAATGACGGTTGCAAATTTTGTTGGTTTAGCCGAAGGAAATTTTACTGTTCAAGACACCATTAAATTTTCAAAACCATTTTATGACGGCTTGAAATTTCATCGTGTAATTGCCGATTTTATGATTCAAGGTGGCGACCCACAAGGAAACGGAATGGGTGGTCCGGGATATAAATTCTACGATGAAACTCGCGCCGATTTAAAACACGATGGTCCGGGCGTATTGTCAATGGCAAATTCAGGACCAGCAACCAACGGAAGTCAGTTTTTTATTACCCATAAAGCAACGCCTTGGTTGGACGGAAAACACACTGTTTTTGGTCATGTTGTTGAAGGACAAGATGTTGTCAACGCTATAAAACAAGACGATGTGATGAACACCGTAAAAATCATTCGTGTTGGTAAAACAGCTAAAAAATTTGATGCAACAGCAACATTTAATTCAATCAACAAAAAAATAGGGGAAGAATATGCCAAAGAGGCCGCTGAGTTGGAGAAAATTGCTAAAATGTCGCAAGATGAATATAAAACCTACATGTATCAAGAGGTGTTGAAAAAATTCCCGACGGCAAAACAAAGTGAATCTGGTTTGGTTTACATCGTTGAAAAAGCAGGAGAGGGGTTGGCTATCGAAAAAGGAGCGCCAGTTTCATTACATTATTTAGGAACTTTCCGTCGCGATGGTAAAAAATTCGATTCTTCGTATGATCGTAAAATGCCAATGGACTTTCAGTTTCAAGTAAACCGAATGATTCCTGGATTTGAAGAAGGAATTGCCATGTTGAAAAAAGGTGGCAAGGCAAAATTAATCATTCCTTACTACCAAGCCTATGGACCAAACGGTCGCCCAGGAGCTATCCCACCTTATTCTGACTTGGTTTTTGACATTGAAATTGTTGATGTTCAAGCGCCAGCAGCAGTGGAAGAACCACATGATCACAGCGATCCCAACCACAGACATTAATAAATTTTAAATGGAATTAACCTCAGTAATAATCTATTGCTGAGGTTTTTTTATATTCAGTTGTTTATAGAAAGTCCTTGGCAAAAAAGATAGATAATGTGTGCATTTTTTGTTCATTTTCTTAGGTCTTCGCTTCGCTACGGCACGAACCCGATGGTTCTCATCCCTCACTTTTATACCAATTTGAAATAAAAAAGGAACCTAAACAGATTCCTTCACTAGCGGAGAGAGAGGGATTCGAACCCTCGATACAGTTACCCATATACTACCTTTCCAGGGTAGCTCCTTCAACCACTCGGACACCTCTCCAGAGATTTTGGTTGGGGTGCAAAGATAGCTATTTTTCGAGAACTGCAAACAATGCGATTGTTTTATCTTTTATTCTTTATATTTGTAACTTTCAAAATTGTAACAATTAACAGTATGGCAAAGATCATTAGTGGTATTCAGCAAATGGGAATTGGGGTTCCTAACGTGCAAGAAATTTGGTTTTGGTACAGAAAAATGTTTGGAATGAACATTAAAATTTTTGAAGATGCTGCTGAGGCACCTTTAATGATTCGCTATACAGGTGGAGTTGTTCAAAACCGTACTGCTAGCTTGGCGCTAAGCATGGACGGTGGTGGCGGATTCGAAATCTGGCAATACAAATCACGCAATACAGAAAAAGCAACTTTTGATATTCAATTGGGCGATTATGGTTTGTATTCATGCTATATCAAATCGCGCGATGTGGAAGCAAGTTACAAACACCATCAAGCAAATGGAGCTACTTTGCTTGGGCCGATAACCACACGTCCAAACGGAAAAAAATCTTATTTTGTACAAGACCCTAACGGAAATATTTTTACTGTTATTGATGGTAGAGGTTGGTTTAAAAACACTGGTCACGCAAGTAAATGTGGCGGAGTTGGCGGAACTATTATCGGAGTTAGCGATATTGAAAAAGCCTTGCCTTTGTACCGAGATGTGTTGGAATACAGCACAGTTGAATACGATGTTACTGGAGAATTTGACGATTTTGCACAATTACCTGGCGGAAAAGGAAAATACCGCCGCGTTTTGTTAACTCATAAAAATGCACGTAAAGGTGCCTTTGCTCCACTATTGGGACCAACAGAAATTGAACTAGTTCAATCACTCGATCGCACCGATTGTCGCGCCATTTTTGAAAATCGTTTTTGGGGCGATTGGGGCTTTATTCACTTGTGTTTTGACATCAACGGGATGGAAGCCTTGCGTCAAGCTTGTGAAAAAGCAGGTTTCCCTTTTACAGTGGATAGCGGTGACACTTTTGATATGGGTGAAGCAGGTGGACGTTTTTCCTACATTGAAGACCCAGACGGCACATGGATAGAATTTGTGGAAACACACAAAGTTCCTGTAATGAAAAAATGGGGCTGGTACATCAATCTGAAAAATCGCAACCCTGAGAAATCATTACCAAAATGGATGCTCAGCGCTATGGGAATGAATAAAATTAAGGATTAGAATTAATGTTTTAGTTTTTTTACTTAGTCTTAAATAAAATTGCACTTTTATTGTAATAAAGTCGTGATAATGTTGAGTATCTGATTTTTCGATCAAAACATTTACTTTTAGTTACTTCTTATATGTATCTGATGATATTAATTGAAATTTATCTTTTTGATTTTTATAGATAAGATTATTTTTCATTTTTTCATATTCATCACGTTCACTATTACTTGGAAACAAAGATGTCTCAAGATGATACTCTTCTATTGTAATAATGTCATTTAAAAGTAAAATCGAATAAACTGTATATCCATCAAATTCACTATCGCTGTATTTTAGTGCTCTAATATTATTTTCGTTAATATAATATTCCTCAAACACTTCATTAAAATATGGACGATGGTCATATTCTAAATCGTTAATTTCTATCTCAATGGTATTAGGAATGCCTAAGTCATGCATTGCAGATGTTTTTAAATTAATTATTATTTCAAGTGGATATTTCTGACCCCTATTTACAGTTGTAGATTTTATTAATTTTCCATTGTTATAGTAATTATGCTTAGCTGTTAAAGCACGAAATTCAACTAATTTAGAAGAGAGAAGTTCCTTCATCATTTGCGATTGCGTTTGTTTAACTTCTATTTCCTCATTTTTATCAGCATTTATTTTTGTTGGTGTCTCAATACTTTTTTTTAATTGCTCAATTTCTGTCAGATTCACAGCTAATAATTTTTTTACACGATTTAATTCAACTAATTGTTCGGCCAATTCATATTGCCTTTTTTCTAAATGTGTTTTCAATTGTTCAGCTTCTATTTTTTTTTTCTTCCTTTAGAGTTTTTAATTGCTGAATAAGCGTATTTTGTTCATTACTTTTGGTTTTATAAGCAACACGTTCACTCTCCAAAATAGTTTTCAAACTATCCATCGACTTTGATAATTGAATAATCTGTTCCTTTTTATTTTGAGAAAAAGCAAAATTAGTAACGAACCCTAATGTGATGAATATAAATAGCTTTTTCATAATTTTTTAATTTTTCTTTTCAAGATATATTTCTCTTGTTAACTTACCATTATTCGATTCCCAAGTTCCAATTGCTTCGACTCCTTTTAAATTACCTTTACAATCATAACCATGCTCTGTTTCATCAGTGTCTTCATATCCAACAAACGATATTTTAAAAACACCGTCCCAACTATTATCACCCGGTTCATTAAGAATCGCATCAAAAGACTTACTACAAGATTGTGCCCAATAACCATTTGTAAACATGCCTTTTAATGGTCGTTTATTTGTTCCAAGTATATTGTAACCGATTACTTTATCTTGGTTTATTTGTTCTATAACAATTGTGAGTGTTTTTCCACCCATTTCACCCACCCAAGTACCTAACATAACAATGGAGGATTTGTCTTTTGTTATTGGTTGTGTTTGATTTTTTAACTGTTCTATTTCTTTTTGTTTTTGGATGAGCAAATCATTAATTTGATTTATTTCAGTAGATAGGTTATTGTATTCTTGATTTTTCTCATTCAGTAATTCCTTAAGTTTCTTAATTTCAGTTTTATTTGAGATTATTTGATTTTTAAGTTGTTGAATAAGAGAGTCTTGATTTTGGATGTTGGTCTTAAAAACATTTCGTTCATTTACCAAAACAACTTTCAAACTATCTATCGACGTTGTTAATTGGGTAATTTGTTCCTTTTTACTTTGAGAAAAAGCAAAATTTGTAATGAGTCCTAATGTGATGAATATAAACAGTTGTTTCATAATGAATTGTGCATTTAATCGGTTGGATTTTAAAGGTTAAATTAATAAATAACTAACAGTGCATTTGAGTTTTTGTATTTTGGAATCTGTTGTTATAAACCTAATACGTTTTAGATAAAAAACCGTTCGTCACATAAGTATATCCCTTACTCAATTTTCTAATAGAATAGGTAGTTACTTTATCGTTAATTATTTGAATATCATTTAGACGTTCAAAACGAGTTGTATTGTTTTCAATCACTAAAATTTCAATTTTACCAATTAAATCTTCGTATGTTTTGCATTTAAGGTCATTAAATAAAGTTTTCAAAGAGACAAACCCGAAGTTTTTAATGAAAATAGGATGATCTTTGGTTAATGAAAGAGATTTTGTTTCAGTTACAATTTTAATTAAATTAACATGTTCTTGGTTTACCACTAATTCAACAGTAGTAGAGTCAAAAGCATTATTGTTTACATCATAAGTTTGAATAACAGTTTCTTTTGATATCAAGTTTACTTTTTCTTGACTATTAGGTAATAATATTAAAGTTTCTGATGCAACACAACACAAAACATAATCTATTTCTGAAATTGCAACATCAGCCCACTTGCTGCCTTTATATACCTCTAATATTTCAAATTTATATACATATTCTGATGAAATATCCGAATTGGGTGGATTTGGCAAATCAAATGATTGCCCTCCCATTTCATCTTTTAAATTCAAGTAGCATATAGGTTTGTTGTTTCGATAAACTTTAAATTTTTTTACTCTAGAATTGTTTAACCAATTTGTTGGGCTTGACTGATATCCGTTGTAGATTATATTTACATCGTGGCTTTTAATTTCAAAAAACTCTCCAATTCCATAATCTGTTTTTCCTTCAACCCACGCACTCATTGGATTGTTATCGTTTAATTTTTTTGCTGAGTAACTTTTAGATCCTTGGCTAGCTAAAACAGATGAAGCACCAACAACTTCAACACCTTGAGAACAACTATTGTAAAAAAATCCAGGACCTTCATTTGCCTCTTCTTCAGCTTTAATTGCACTCCAATTTACAGATCTTCCTTCACCTGCAATTGCGTTTATTGATGGTAAAGTTTGTGAATAGACACAATTGTTTAAAAATATAACACTTGAAAATCCTTGCACAAAAAGTAATAATCCTAATTTAATAAATTTCATAAGTAAATTGTTTTAATGATTATGCTAATAATTTTATTATCAATCGAAATTATAAAAATTATTTTAGTGCAGGTTGTCTATTTATAAAATAAATAGAAAAATCATTCAATTTTACAAACTAAATAAAGGTTAAATACTTATCTATCTATATTTTAACATTATAATATAGAACTCTAAAATTATTTTAGAATAATATATAAAAATTGAAATTCCCTTTAGATTTCATCCAAATTAGAAAGCCAAAATAGAGTAATGTTTAGCTAATAAGAAACAAATTTAATGATAGAATTCATATAGGTTGATTGAGAACTCTGTATCGCTTAAGTCAATATTAGTAATTAAGGGGAACTAACCAAAATGTATTTAAACCTATTCAAGGTCAAAATATCACCTTCCTACTCCACCAACTTCAAAACTTTTTCAACGTCTTCTGGAACGTCGATGTTGGGAGTTTCTATTGTTGTGTGTACCACGCGAATTTTGTAGCCATAATACAACCAGCGCAATTGCTCCAACGATTCTACTTGCTCCAACTTAGAGGGTTGCAATGCAATTACTTCCAACAATGTTTTGCGACGAAAAGCATACATCCCAATGTGTTTTAGAAAAGGATAAAATGTTTTGGAATCGCCTTTAAAATGGTAATCGTTGGGAACAGCACTGCGTGAAAAATAAAGCGCA
>JAKQEZ010000140.1 GCA_029558435.1 Bacteroidota bacterium | reverse complement strand
ACTATTAAGTGAACTTTTTGGACTGTTCCAGTCGTATCTTCCACCAAAATTAAACTCCAATGAATCCCATCTAAATTTGAATTCACCACCACCACCAAGCAACCAGTTATCGGTTACGTTTTTCTGGTTATTAATAAAATTGGTAAAATGGCTATAACCCGCTAACAAATTAGGATGCAACTGAATGGTGCGCCCTTTTAATGGAATTCCACCACCACCATAAATATTACTGTTGAAGTTGCCATCCACGTTAACCGTTTGAATGTTCATTCTACCAAAAGCATCATAGGTGGTGGATGTTGCAAAATCATTGTTGGTGTATGAAGCGTTCATTCCCGCCCAAATAAAACCACTGTTCATTGGGTTCCACGAATTGAACCATGCATTCAACTCATGGGAATAATTTGGACGCAAATTGGGGTTACCTACTTTAATTCTGTTTGGGTTTGAATTGTCGGGAACAGGCTGTAAATCAGTAATAGAAGCCTGCTCGGAATTGGTGCTATACGTTATGCGCAATTGTTTACTCATGCTTGCACGGTATTGGTAACGTACACTAGGCAAAACATTAGAAATGTTTTGATGAATGGAGTTGTTAGTAAACAGATTCACGTTGTTTATATCCACATTTCTTACGTCCACACGCACAAATGCCATGTGTTTGTCTTTGTCAAATTGCAATTTAAAGCCAGCCTTGTGCTCGTTGCGTTTTGTTTCAAATTGATTGGATAACGTTGAGTCTAAATCCGAATAAGAACCGTTTACAAAATTATTGGTTTCGCGGTTTTGTTTCAATAATTCATTTCTGTAATTATACATGATGGTTCCTTTCAAATACTTGCCAAATGGTTCGGTATAAGAAGCAAATGCATTGTTAACCATCGTGCTGTTGTAGTTAATTTTGGATTGATCAGTGGTATCGTTCACCGCAGGAGACAACGGAAATTCGGTGCGAGTTAAGATAGATCCTTTTGTTTTATTGTCAATGTAATTGAAATAATAGTCTAACTCTATCTCACGTTTTGGTTTTTTAAATCGTCTGTTCAATTTTGCAGTTAAATCGCCATCTAATCCCAACGATTTGTT
>JAKQEZ010000138.1 GCA_029558435.1 Bacteroidota bacterium | reverse complement strand
CCTATACTAAGCGCAGATAATCCTTTTGGAACATATTTTGACAGCTCGCTAATATGGGGACCTATATTTGGGGCGAACTTTTATGTCGGCGTCCGATATGCTTTGAAATAATATAACTACTAAACCAGACAAAAAAATCCTCCTGACTTGTCCAAATTAGGTCAGCAAAAAAAATTGTGTATAATTTGGGTTAAGTCTTGAGGAATTTCAGGTTTTAGGATCAGTTCTTTATTGGTTATTTTATCCAATAATCTTCCACTTGTTACTTTCTTGCACTCCTTGATAAACTTTTTTATTGAGATGCTTGATGATAGCTCAATATGCTTGGCTGCAACCAAGGAAATAAAGCAAATAAGAAGATGTAGTTTGATAGGTTCCTCTTTGAAATGAAAGATAGGTCTGGTTTGAAGGTCGCTTTTTGCAATTCTAAAATTCTGCTCTATTCTGTATAATTCGTGATATCTTTCAATTATTGTTTCATTATTAGCCACAGTTTCCTCTAAATCGGTATAGTAGCCTTTTATACCAAGTAATTTTTGGGTTTTATCAATTAGCTTTTGATTTATCTCCAAAGTATTGTTACCACTTGATTTTGTGAATTTGGCTTTTCTGCCTTTTGCTGGATTATCTACAAGTTGTTTTGCTTTCAGAATCTGTTTTTCCATTTCGTATTTATCTTTCCTGTATCGTAGAGAAGAATAGCTACAAATGAGAAAACCATTAGGTGTTGGGATTCTGATACTTTTTCCATCTTCCCGAACCATTGTTTTGTCAATGGTTTCAAAAAGTTCTTGCGAGATATTTCCTAATCTAGCACCAACGATATAATGAATTTTGTTTTGGATTAATGCTTCAACATTTTCCGAGCTAATCATCGCCGCATCTGCCACTATTGTAAAGTCTTTCACTTTATTTTTTTGGATGAATTTCTGAACAACAGGAATTATGGTATGTCCTTCAAAAGTGTTGCCTGAAAATACCTCGTAAGCAATAGGAAAGCCCTCTTTTGTAACCATCAATGCAATCAATACTTGTGGTTGTTGCGATTTGTTGTCTTTAGAAAATCCATTCTTGCGAAGCTCATCTTCCTCAAATGTTTCAAAATACAAAGTTGTTACATCGTAGAATAATAGATCATAACTAAACTGGTATTGTTTCTTTGCAAAATTCAGCACAATTTTTTCTGCTTTATCTTTAAGTTCAAGCCACTGCTTAGCAGCATCATAATAAGTTTGTCTCCGATATTTCTTTCCAAAATATTGTCCCAAAAGTTCAATAGATTGAAGTTTAGAAGCTGGCTCAAAGAGCCTGAT
>JAKQEZ010000132.1 GCA_029558435.1 Bacteroidota bacterium | reverse complement strand
AAAATAAACGTTTGCTAACAACAGGTATATTCAATTGCGGTTTTTGTGTTTCTTGTATCATTTTCTTTCGTATTTAAGTTATTACTATTTTTATATTTTTGTGCTTCGTAGTCCGCAACTAAAATATACCTGCGGACGTTATGCACAACCTAAGAAAACAGGTCGGGCAATTTACGTTCTACTGTTACTATCGTATCATTCTTACTTCCCCCGTGTGGCACAAGCAAAATTTCAAGCATTTCAAAACCTCTGTTTTTACCAATTCCATTTGAGTTCCAACCACAAATCAAAGCAATCCCATTTGGCTTTAAAATTCTTGCTACTTCGTTTTTGCAATCAGCCCAATAACCCATATTTGCAACAGATTTTTCAAGTTTGTCTTTACCATAATCCTTGTAGCATTGTGCAGCTTGCGTAATTGAATATGGTGGGTCAAACAATACAAGGTCTGCTTTTCCAGTTTCTATTTTTCTCAAGAATGTTAAAGCATCAAGGTGATAATCTGTGTCAAATTCAGGGTTTAAATCATTAGTTATTGTTCCGTAACTGCTTTGATTTGCAAAAGGGTCTATAATAATTTTGCTTTTTGCCACGTACTTTTCAACCAACTCTTTTATTGGTTTAATTGTGAATGTTAGTTTGTTCGGCATTGCCCAAATTCGAGTAAATAAAGGCTGTGCATAACACGTGCTATAAGAAATAGCGGGTTCTGTGCTTGGTTCAAGTTCTGTAATTCTATTTGTCATTTGTCTTAAATTGAAAGTTTAGTAATTCTAATCCGCTACTTCTCATAGCACCATACGTTAGCAGAAATAAAAAATGGCTACGACACCGCTTTTACAATCTGCTGTAACTTTTCATCAATTTCGTTTTGAATTTTCCAATTTGCCCGCACCCAATAATCAATCAATTTTCCGCTTTCCCTGCTTTCAAATATTACAAGGGCTTTGTCCTTCCCGCTATACTTCATATATGCTTGCATTTGCCAGTAAATCCTTCTCGGCAACTTTCCGTCTTTCGGAAGCCAATCATCCATCAACACGCTTTTGCAATCGCTCGGATAATCGTCAAATGTTTGCTGTTAGCTGCGGTGTATTTTTCTATTTCCGCACTAAACCCGCCATTTTTTACATCTGCTAACATACGCTTATTCCGGTTTTCGTTCTATTCTTTAACAACCGTCTTTCCATAAATCTTCTGGCTTTTTAGTTTACCG
>JAKQEZ010000121.1 GCA_029558435.1 Bacteroidota bacterium | reverse complement strand
AAAAATTGAAGTACAAAATACCACAGGCGACATAAAGCCCGGTATGATTTGTTCCGTTCAAACCGTTGCACAAGATAAGCGTTCCGGTTTGTTGGTTTCCAATAAAGCCCTGCAAAAAGACGTAAACGGCAGTCAGTTCATCTATGTTGAGGAAAACGGTAAGGCAGTAAAAATTGCTGTACAAACCATTGCCCTGATTGACAACAAAATGTTGATACAAGGCGAAGTACCACAAAATGCAAACATCATCACTTCGGGGCAACAAAAACTAAGTAACGGCACACCTGTAAAAATCATCAACTAATTATGACAACCAAAAATTTCAATATCATAGAATTGGCTATGAAGCATAAGCAAATAGCCATTATCATTACATCTATTTTTGTGTTATTTGGCGTGTTTGCTTTATGGGTAATGCCAAGAAATGAATTTCCTGAATTTACCATTCGTCAAGGCTTAATCATCGGTGTTTACCCCGGTGCAACATCTGCACAGGTCGAAGAACAATTAACCACCAAAGTAGAAAGTTTTTTGTATGGATTTGAAGAAGTAAACAGGGAAAAAACCTATTCCATTTCCAAAGAGGGTATGTTGATTGTATTTGTAGAAGTCAATAACAATGTAAAAGACCCTGATGCCTTTTGGGATAAAATAAAATTCGGGCTTAATAATGTGAAAGCAGAATTACCGCCACAGGTTTTAGCCCTGATAGCCAATAATGACTTTGGTAATACATCAGCCATTTTGCTTACGGTACAATCGGATAGTAAGACTTACAAGGAACTTGACCGTGAACTGAAAGTTATTGAAACGGAATTGCGAAAAATAAAAGCCGTTTCCAAAGTAAAACATTTTGGTTTGACACAAGAGCAAATTACCATTTACCCCGACAACGATAAATTGGCTTATTACGGTGTAAAACCAATGAGTCTTTTGGTTGCTGCACAGTTAGAGGGTGCGGTGTATTACGGTGGAGAATTGGATAATGCAGAACAAATTACACCTGTACACATTCCCACTTCTTACAACACCGAAGAAGATATAAAAAATCAAATCGTTTACACCGACCCCACAGGCAACGTTATCCGGGTAAAAGATGTAGCCCGTGTAGTAAGAGAATACCCAAAACCTGACTCTTACATAAAAAACAACGGTACAAACAGTTTGCTTATTTCTTTGGAAATGCAACCCGGCAACAACATTGTTGATTTTGGTAAAACAGTGGACGAAACTTTGCAAACCTTGAAAGGTAAAATTTCGCCCGATGTACAAGTGGCAAAAATTGCCGATATGCCCCAAGCCGTAGGGCATTCCATTACGCATTTCTTAAAAGAGTTTGCCATTGCCATTTTTGCGGTAATCATTGTAACAATGTTGTTGCTTCCGTTTCGTGTGGCGGCAGTTGCAGGGGCTACCATTCCAATTTCCATTTTCATAACTATTGGTATTTTGTATGCGTTGGGTGTGGAATTACATACCGTATCGTTGGCAGGGTTAATTGTTGTGTTGGGTATGGTAGTGGATAATGCCATTGTGGTTTTGGATGGACACATTGAAAAATTAGACCACGGAGAAGACGCTTGGAATGCAGCGTGGAAAAGTGCTACCGAACTTTTTGTTCCTGTATTTTCTGCAACGTTGGCAATCATTGCTACTTATATTCCAATGACATTTTTCCTTTCGGGAATGGTAGGCGACTTTGTCGGCTCTTTACCTATAACCATAGGCGTTGCTTTAATTGCTTCATTGTTGATTGCTTGTTTGCTTGTTCCTTTTATGAGTTATGTATTCATCAAACAAGGAATTAGAAAAGAACAAAGCAAGAAAAAGAAAAAATCCTTATTGGACTTTGTACAAAATGTTTATGATAGCACATTAGAATTAGCATTTCGCATTCCTAAAACTACTATCCTTATTGGTGTTGCTTCCGTTGCATTAGGCGGTTTAATCCTTGCCTTTGTGCCACGTCAGCTATTCCCAAAAGTAGAACGAAATCAATTTGCCGTAGAAATTTATTTGCCCGAGGGTAGCACCTTAGAACAAACCGCTTTTGTTTCCGATAGTTTGGAACAAATGCTGATGAAAGACAAACGAGTTTTAAATGTGGCTGCATTTATTGGTACAAGTTCGCCACGCTTCCACACTACTTATGCCCCAAATTTCCCGTCAAAAAATTATGCTCAATTAGTCGTGAATACGCAAACGTCTGATGATGCACTTTCTATTTTGAACGAGTACGAAAACAAGTACAGAAATCTTTTTCCAAACGCTTATGTGCGTATGAAACAATTAGACCTGTTGAGTACCACAGCACCTATTGAAGTGCGTATTAGTGCAGATAATTTAGACAGCATTAAAACATTGGCACAGCAGGTAAAAACCGTAATGGAAAAAAACGAAAATGTGATTTGGGCAAGAACAGATTACTTAAATCCACGACAAGGCATAAGCGTAAAGATAAACGATGAAACAGCAAACCGTTTGGGTTTAACCAAAGGAGTGGTTGCAACATCGTTGGCAGCAGGTCTATCGGGCTTGCCAATCGGTACAATTTGGGAGGGCGACTATCCTATAAGTATCAAGTTGATGAATGAAGTCCAACAAAAAAACAGTTTTGATGACATTGCAAATCAAAATGTAACATCGCCACTCACAGGGGCAACCGTTCCTGTAAGGCAATTAGCAACACGCATTACTAACGATTGGAGCGAGGGTCAAATTATTCGCAGAAACGGCACAAGAACAATTACCGTTCGTGCTGATGTAAAACGTGGTGTATTGCCTTACAAAGTCTTGTCCGATTTAAAAACAGAAATCAATAAACTGCACAAAAACGAACAGGTTACTTTATCCTATGGTGGGGAAGAAGAAAGCGAAGTTGAAAACTATATCCCATTGGCAAAGGCGTTGTTTACAGGTGTTTTGCTTATCTTCTTTATTTTGTTGTTCCAATTCAAAAGACCAAAATTGGTTTTCTTGGTAATGATAACAATGCCGTTGAGTTTCTTGGGTGCAGCATTAGGTTTAGTCATTACAGGTTATCCGTTTGGTTTAACTTCTTTCTTGGGTATTATGAGCCTTATGGGCATCGTTGTTCGCAACGGTATTATTCTGATTGATTATGCCGAAGAATTAAGAAGTAAAAACGGAATGTCGCTTTCCGATGCAGCCGTAGCCGCAGGAAAACGAAGAATGCGACCAATTTTCTTAACATCATTTGCGGCAGCCGTTGGCGTTGTGCCGATGATAGTAAGCGGCTCAACCCTTTGGGGACCGCTTGGGGCGGTAGTTTGTTTTGGGTTGTTGGTATCAATGATACTTACCCTTTATTTACTGCCTGTAATGTATCAGCAATCATTAAAAAAGAATTACGCTTAAAAATTAAGAGATGAAAAAAATATCAATAGTCGTTGTTGCTCTGATTACATCGGCAACAGCATATAGTCAAAAAACATTGACATTGGAACAAAGCAAAACCCTTGCTTTGGAAAACAACAAAGCCGTAAAAAATAGTGCTTTGGAAATTGAAGCTGCCAAGCAGATAAAGAAAAATGCGTTCACAAACTATTTCCCAAAAGTGAGTGCCAATGTTTTGGGATTTCAGGCTATCAATCCATTGATTGAATATAAAATGGAGGGCGGAAACTTACCTGTATATGACGGCAACCCTGCCAATCTGCCTACGGCAACGCAGTTTGCCTATTTCCCCGGAATGGAGTTAAGTATGTTTCAACGTTCGGCAATAGGCGTTTTGAATATCGCACAGCCCATTTATGCAGGTGGAAAAATAAGCACAGGAAACAAATTGGCAGCCCTTAATGTAGATGTGAAAGAAAAGCAGCAACAACTGACTGAAAACGAAATATTACTTAAAACCGAACAGCAGTATTGGCAGTTAATTTCCTTGCAGGAAAAACAAAACACGTTGGAAAAATACGAACTGTTGTTAAACGATGTTCGCAAACAGGTAGATGATGCTTTCAAATCAGGGTTGATTATTAAAAACGATGTACTGAAAGTGCAAATCAAACAAAGCGAATTAGAAGCCAATAAAAACAAATTGCTGAACGGAAAGAAATTAGCGACAATGCAATTCTGCCAAACCATAGGGATACCTTATGACAGCACATTGGTATTGCAGGAAGTAATTGATATAAGCCAAAGCCCTTACCAATATTACACCGACAACCAAAACGCATTAACCCAAAGAACGGAGTACCAGCTTTTGGAAAAATCGGTAGAAGCCACACAACTACAAACTAAAATGAAAACAGGCGACTATATGCCCACCGTTGCCGTTGGATTGGCAGGTTATCATATCAATATGTTGGAAAAAGGAGTGAATAATTATACCAATGGATTGGCTTATGTGTCGGTTTCCATTCCAATATCCGATTGGTGGGGCGGAAGCTATGCCATTAAAGAACAGAAAATAAAACAACGAATTGCAGAAAACACATTTGAGGACACCAAAGGTTTATTAAACCTGCAAATGGAAAAGGCTTGGACTGATGTAAACGAAGCGTGGAAGCAAATAGCCATTATGAAAGAAACAGCCATACAAGCCGAAGAAAATTTAAAAGTAAGTAAAACAGGTTATGAAAGCGGTATAGTAACATTATCCGATTTGTTGGAAGCACAGGCATTAGTTACCGAAACAGCCGATAAGCTGACAGATGCACAAACACAATACAAGTTGGCGGTTACTACTTATTTGCAAGTAACGGGGAGAAAATAACATAACTTCCAAACACAGGGCAAGCACATTTGCAAACCGCACAAGGCTCAACACAATCCAAAGTTTGCAAAAGAGCTTGCCCTTTTCCCGACAGACAAAAAAATTCCTTTCCCCCTCTTTTTATTTTTCAGCAGACACACGACCAAACACGACAAACAGCGGACAACAAAAAGCCACATACCGCTAACAAGGGTTTGGCGTAATGGCGGGTGAAGTGCTTCGTTTGAACATTTATGGTATATTTGAACTTTGGTTCTTCGTATCAACCGTAGTGCTATAATGCCGCCACTACGCCAAGCCCCAAAACGTTATGCGGCAGCTTAAAAGACGACACCAAACCAAAAAAATCACCTTGACAACCACCCGACTTTGAACTACGAAGGATGAAATTTTTCAGGGACAACTTCCAGCATTTCCAAAAAACAGTTTACCCATTGACTTGGAGACAAACAAACAATTTGAGCATTAAGGTTTAAACCGAATTTTTCCGAAATTGACCTGACCTGACTTTTCCTGAAAATCGACTTTAAAGCTGTTTTTACAGATAAATCAGGTTTCTCTAACAGACAGGAAATAAATGCTAAGTATTTGGCTTTAAACTTAAAATCAAAAAATAAGTGTTTTCTTTTAATGTTTAACAGGGCTGATTTGACAGTTGGCGGTGGCAAGAAACTTTCAGGACCTACCTCATAGACAAGTTTCAAATCAAAAAAAGTATGATAGAAAACGGTATATGGATTGTAAAGCTTCCTCGAAAATAACTTTTGTGTAGGTTCTAACTGAAGGACAATGGAACCTCCCAGAAAATTTCCAAGACTCTCAAACATCAGGATTTTGAAAATATCGGAAGTAATGCCATAAGGAATATTTGACACCACTTTGAAAGGAAATTTCGGAACTGCAAAATTCCTAAAATCACAACCGACAACTTGAACATTTCGGGCATCAGAAAATAATTTTCGTAAATGTTCAACCAAAGCTGTGTCGTTTTCAATAGCAACAACATTGTTGGCGATTTTTAATAAATGAACAGTAAGAAACCCCTTGCCTGCCCCAATATCTAAAACCGTATCCTGATTACTTATATTTGCTTGTCTTATTGCATCTTTTATTAGCACTTTATCAATAGTAAAGTGCTGACCCGTAAAACGAACGGGCAATTTCTTTTTTGTCATTAGTAACTTCTTACAGGTGAATACTTGAATTCAAATC
>JAKQEZ010000116.1 GCA_029558435.1 Bacteroidota bacterium | reverse complement strand
TGTTATGCGTCATGCTTGGGGACACTGCTAACTTTGAACTGACTGCAAGAAACGAACAGACAAAAACACAACCGACAAACTAAAAATTTATCTTTACAACATGAAACTAAATAAAGTAACAATCCACAAATACAAATGCGTTGAGACGGAACAATCGTTCAATGTTGAGAGCGACATTACCATTCTTGTAGGCATGAACGAGTCAGGCAAAACTTCTGTATTGGAAGCGTTAGCAAAGTCGAACTATTTTCAGAAGGACGAAACTTTCAAGTATAAAACAACTCACGACTATCCACGAAAGGAGAAAAAGACACTTGACAAAAGTGGCGTTGACCCTATTGCAATCACTTCGGAGTATTCAATCTCTGACGAACTTTTTGCAAACATTGCAGCTGACCTTGGCAAAGATGTATTCACTCAAAAAACTATTTCTGTTTCAAACAGATTTTCTAACACAAGGATTTGGCATGATGTAAATGCAGATTTTATAAAGTTTGTTGAAGGCAAAACAACCGAACTTAAAATCTCAAGCAAAGCACTTAATGACAAGTTGGTTGCCGTAAAGACAGCAGCAGAACTTGACACTCTGATTGCAGAATACAAAGACGAAACAATTCTTAAAGGACTTGAAAATTTTAAAAAATATTTCAAGAATGACTTAAAGTGGAAAGAGAGCATTTTTCACGAATACATTATCAGGGTTCATTTGTTGCCTAACCTTCCGAAGTTCCTTTATTATGACGAGTATTATTCATTGCCTTCAAGAATCAGCATTGAGCAACTTAATGAAGACAACTTAGAAGAAGAAGAATTGAAAACAGCAAAAGCATTGTTTGAGCTTGCAGACATCAACACAAAAGAAATAATCAACGCTGATAATTACGAAGATTTCAAAGCGGAACTTGAAGCTACACAAGCAACGATCACAAATGAGTTATTCAAGTATTGGGAGACAAACCGAAATCTTGAAATCACATTTGACATTGATAAGGTTGAAGGAACAGAAGAAAGAAATGTTCATTCACCACAACATGGAATAAATGTCAAAGTTGAGGACGCAAAAGTTATTGAGCATGTCTTGGACATCCGAGTAAAAAATAGGCGTTCAGGTGTTTCGCTCCCTTTGAAAAATCGGAGTAAAGGTTTCAATTGGTTTTTCTCATTCTTGGTATGGTTCAAGAAAATTCAAGAGGATAAGAAAAGCAATTACATTTTACTCCTTGACGAGCCAGGACTAAATCTTCATGCTGCTGCTCAAGCAAACTTACTTCACTTTCTCAATGATTTGTCAGTTGATTATCAAATTGTGTATTCAACTCACTCACCATTTATGATTGAATCAG
Organism: Bacteroidota bacterium; assembly: GCA_029558435.1. The sequence goes on along the minus strand of JAKQEZ010000116.1, from coordinate 1,949 downwards.
ACAAGTTGCAAAAAGTTAGAACAGTTTTAGAAACCGAAAACGGTTCAGTTATTTCTGACAGCATTCAAGAGAAAGACCCGAACACTTTATTTCCATTGCAAGCTGCTTTGGGTTATGACATTGCTCAAAACCTTTTCATTTCAAAACATAACCTTTTAGTTGAAGGTGCAAGTGATTTGCTTTACCTGACAGTGATGTCTTCAATCTTGCAATCAGCAGGAAAGACAGGGCTTGATAGTAAGATTACTATTGTTCCAACGGGTGGACTTGATAAAGTTTCAACTTTCATTTCATTGCTTCGTGGCAGTAGCTTAAATGTTGTTTGCTTGCTTGACACTTTCAAAGACAGTAAAGGGAAAGCGAAACTTGACGACATGATTGAACAGAAAATAATCACAGGAAAAAAAGTAAAATTCTTCCATGAGTTTCTAACGGACTACACAACAGCAGACATTGAAGATTTATTTACTAAAGAAGATTATTTGAAAATTTATAACGAAGCTTGCACGGACAAGCAAGTAAAACTTTCCGACTTGAATAATAAAATCAAACCGATACTTATTCAATTGACCGACTTCTTAAAGTTTGAGGGATTCAACCATTACAGACCAGCAAACAAACTTGCATCAAAAGGAGTTGATGTAAAGTTTTTTGACAAGGCGACACTTGACAATTTTGAAAAAGTGTTTGTGGAAATAAATAAACTGTTCTGATGATTTGCAGAAGAGAAAGTGCATTAAACAAATTGTGGTACGAACTCCGAACTGTTGTGCTTCATGGGAACAGCAAGCCAGCGCATAACATAAGATTAAACGAAATAAAAAAAAGAAGGGCTTTGTTCGGTAATCAAACAGTTGTGCTTCTAACAAACTTTGGTGCGTTATCAAAGTGCCTGCTTCTAATCCCTTTTTCGTTATGCATAACCTTTAACTGACCTTAATGTATATGGTAAATAATCTCGATGAGACCAGACACAAAACTGTAAGACGAATTTTGACTGGCACCATTTTGGTACTGGGAGTACTTCTTGTAATTGGAACAATTTTAGATTTTTCAGCATTTAGCCAACTTAAGTATTGGCAAGAAACAATCCATAAGTTTACCGAAGCAATATTTTATACTTGCATTGGTTTTATTTGCATAGTGTTAGGGTTGGAACGAGCTTTGGATATAAGTAAAATTGACAAAACACTTAAAAATCAAACAGATCTTCTAACTAATATAGAAAATCATCTAAAAAGCTTTAATCAATTTAGGTATTTAAAAGAATACATAGATATTTATACAGCGTCAATTGGTCTTATTGAAAAAACACAAACAAAAATGAGAGCCTTAATTTTTTCAAATCAGCCCAAGGCTCCTGATTGGTGGAATGATAAAGTTGCAAGTATTTTAAATGAAAAAACTTCAAAAAAAATGCCTATCCAATTTGATTTAGTTATTTGCGTTAAGCCAACTGACATATCCGAAGAATTCTTTAAAAATGCAGACCAACGCTTTGCTATTTATAGTAAGAATAACGTTGAAAAATATTTTAGGCGCTACGTACATGAAGTGAAAAATCTTGTCGGTCATGATTGTTTAATAATTGACGACCAACATTTCATAATAAACTTTCCAACCACAAACACAAGATATCCACAAACAGGAATGCTGTTTGAAAATCAGAATCAAGTAGCTAAAAAATTATCAAGTTGGTTTGACGAGTTTGTCTCAAAAGATGCGGTTGCATACGAGGTTTTAAAGCAGGAATATATGAAAAAAAATGATTGTAAAAAAAAAATAAAATAAGGTATGCACACAATCGAGTAAGCATCTCCGCCAGCGTTTCCTCGGTAGGTTGCTACCGATAGCTATCGGTATCTCAACCTAGCGAAGCGATATCTTTAATTCCATTAGAAAAATAATAAGTTATTCAAACACCATCTGCCGTGGCAGACGGTTCTCAG
>JAKQEZ010000112.1 GCA_029558435.1 Bacteroidota bacterium | reverse complement strand
TGGTAAAAGGAGAATTTAAATGAAAAAGGAATTGTTCAACGAACTGGTTGAAAGTATAAAAGAAGCCGGCAAAATCCATCGTGGTGAGCTTCAGCCCAGCCGACAGTTCGAAGTTAACCCTTTCAACATTAAACAGCTGCGCGAAAAGTTGAAAAAGTCGCAGATCGAATTTGCCAGAATGATTGGCGTAAGTGTTGCAACCCTCCGTAACTGGGAACAGGGCCGGCGTTACCCGGTAGGCCCGGCCAGGTCTCTGCTGAAAGTCTTTGCTTCAAATCCGGAAGTTGTCTTGCTGGCTCTTGCTCACTGAAAATCATTGCTTTGTCGTTCCTAAGCCGCCATTCCGCGGCTTTTTTCATAGCCGGAAGCAAACTCTGTCAACCTGATTCAACTTTCAATACAACTTTGAACTTTCAGAAAAGTATGCCAACTCAGACAAGTTTAATGTGATAACTAAATCCACACAAAAGCGAATTGCGAGAAAAACCGGGTCAACTATAACTTTTATAGGCTGAAGTCTGCTGGTTGATAATTTCCTGTTTCCTCGCATTTGGTATTTTTGCGAACTATGACTTTTTTGGGGTCAACTGAAACCAGGTAAAATCAGTCCTAATCTGTATTTAGTTCTCTTTTTCTAACAGGTGGTTTTTTCAGAAAGATCCTGGTCGATCATCGTTTATTTTGTTGTTTTGCCGGAAAGCCTTTTCGTATAAATACGGAAACCTTCATTGAATATGATATTTCCTTTCCGTTGTTTAAATTTTTCCAAAAAAACAAACAAACAGACCAGGCTCACTAAAGTTTATAAAATTGCAAAATTTCCTTGTTTGTATGTTTTTTAATACTTTTAATACTTTTAATACTTTTAGGCACCCTGTAACCATGATTAAATCAGAGTCTAACTGGTCGAACTATGACTTTTTTGGGGTGAACTATGACTTTTTTGGGGTCAACTATGACTTTTTTGGGGTGAACTATGACTTTTTTGGGGTCAAACTATGACTTTTTTGGGGTCAACTATGACTGTAAAAAAACGCGTCATTTTGTATGCCTGTTGCAAAAATGAGTCATAGATTGTAGGATTGATTTATCCAGAAGAAGGGTTTGAAAAATGGAACATAAACTGGTTAGAAAGTCTAATTTTTTGATCGAAGCGTCATATAAGCTGTCTTTAATGGAACAGCGTATTGTGATGATCCTGGCTTCCATGATCAAACCTAATGATGATGAGTTTAAGAAATACCCATTGAACATCAAAGAGTTTGCCACTCTTTTGGAGCTGAAACATAAAGACGAATATTCTCAAGTGCAGCTTGTTACTAAAAAGCTTTTAACCAGAGCTTTTACAATAAGAATGTCAGATGCTACTCTTCAGATAGGCTGGCTT
>JAKQEZ010000090.1 GCA_029558435.1 Bacteroidota bacterium | reverse complement strand
TAAATGAGCTTGTATTCTTTTTCGTCAATTTTAAAAACTTCCGAAATAGTAATAAGAAATTCTTCTTCTAATTTTGTTGGGATTCCGTTTTGTAAAACCAACTCCATCATACGAACAAGTACAATGAAGCGCTGGTTGTTTGTTAACTCCTTATTGATGTCGCTACAAATACGTAATACTTTAACCGAGTTTACAGATGTTCTTTTGTTTATTTCACCTTCTTGTTTTTTCTTTTTTAATCGGAGTTCATCAAAATGTTTGTCAAACAACTCTAGGTATTGATCAATTTTGTTCGTTGAAAGTTCAACTTTTAAAAAGGAACGAATAATTTGGTGAGCAGAAATAGTCAGTTCTTCTGAGTTTTCGTTGTTAGCATCTACTCGCGCAATTATTGCAAATAGTTGCATTAAGGCTTTAAGAATTCGTTCGCTCATTGAATTGCTAAATTATTGTTTAAACCCAATAAGCATTACCGAGCAACCAGAAATTTTTCGTTCTGAGTCTAAAGAAGTTTCAATTTTTAAATTAATAGTTTTAGGTATTTTAAAATCCCAATACCGTGCATTTTTGTAGTCTTGATTGCTAAATAAAACATTGCCATTTGGATCGCGCAATTTAAAAAGAACATAATCGTCTTCACTACCAGCACTAACAGCAATTCGGTAGGTGGTGCCTCCGTAGAAAGTTACTTCAAATTCAGCTTGCTGACGATCTAAAAAAGCGTTATAAACTTGTCCGTCAGAAACAAATTCAGCCTTGCCTTTTTCATTTAAAAAAAGCTTTTCACATTCTTTTATAAGTTCATCGCAACTTTGGCCAAAAGAATAAAACCCGAACATCGAGCAGAGAATAGCAAAGAAAAATATGGTTGATTTCATACGCTTAATTGATTATATGGGTTCGTAGTTTTGTAATTTTTTCGGTAATTTCATTCAATGTTGCTGATTGAACATCAAATGAAATGTCATGATTTAATGTAGTGATGTGTTTTTTTGCATCCGTTGTAGGCTCTGCATATTTGTAATTCATCAATATTTGATCAAAAGATGTTTTTAAATCTCTAAATGATTGGATGAGTTGATCACTTTCATTGTTTTTATTGTTTTCTTCCAAAACAGCAATTAACGTTTGCAAGGTTTGTTTTTGTTCACCAACACGGTCAATCAATTCTTTATCATTTTTATTGTTTTTCATCAGCGATGTAGCAAAATGCATGGATTCAACCCAACCACCAGCTAGTATCAACGATGAAACAGTTTTGCGATTATCATTCTTTAAAAATAAATCCGCATTTTTAAAGGCTTCTGACACAATGTGCATCATCGAATCGGTATTGTCGGTGTGTTTTTGATAACGTTCAAAAAATGATTTGTCAAAAGCAGATTCTAAACCTAATGACTTGGTGATTTTCTCAACTGTTACAATGTAATCCATGATTTGTTTTTTCTCCATATAGATGGATGAATAACCTAAATCAGCACCATAAATTCCTAAGTTTAAAGCACGTTTGTATTCGGTTTGATACGAATCAACTTTGGAAACATTGTTTAAAAGTGAAGCTTTAAAGGTTGGTTCTATTTTACGTAACAAGGTCATGGTTAAAATAGGTGATGGAACGCTGAAAATTCTTCCATTAAAACGTGTGTTAAGGGTTTTATCAACATTCTCTTGGTCAACAGTTATGTGTTCTTTATCTGTATTAGCAGTGTTGGATGTGCAAGCGACTGTTAACGCCAAAATCCCACATACTAGCGTGAATTTGTAAGTTGTTTTCATGTTGAATTTTTTTCAATTCTATGGCTAATATACAATTATTTTTTATGCCACACAATAATTTTTATGAACAATGACCTTGTTTCTGTTGGAAACCGTAAATTTGCTTTCAATCATTCAGTTTATGCAAGAACAATTGTCATTTTATACTCAACAAATCGAAGTACATTCTGCTTTGTTGGAACAAGCAAAAAAGAAATTACGCTATTTTTCTACCTTGCGTCTTTTGGCGTTTGTTATCCTTGTTTTGTCGTGCTATTTTATCGGCTTTCAAGCAGTTTTATTACCTGTATTGATAGTTGAAATAACTGTTTTTATTTATTTGATAAACAAATGGTTGGACGCAAAAATAATTAAAGAAAAAGAAGAGTTATACATTCAGCTTAATCAACAAGAAATTAAATTATTGGGAGGCAATTGGTCGAGTTTTGATAACGGCGAAGAATTCAAATCTGCTCAACATCCCTTTGCCAACGACATGGATTTATTTGGTAAAAAAAGTGTTTATCAATACGTCAATCGTACGGTTTTGCCCTTGGGTGCAAAAATGTTGGCGCAAACCTTGGGTGAGGGAGCAAAAAATAAAGTATTGAACCAACAAATGATTGCCGAATTATCAAAAAATATTGAATGGTGCCAACGATTTATTGTTGAATCTAAAGTGTATTTAAAAAATGAAGAACGCCAACAATCGTTGGATGCTTTGCACGAACTTACGGTTGATCAAGCGCGTTTGTTGTTTTTAAGATGGCTATTGCCTGTTGTTTCCATCTCTTCGTTGGTTTTATACAATTTGGATGTAGTGTCGTTTGGGCAACTATTGTTAGTCATTGTGGCAGTTTTAGGTGTTATCGGCATCAACCTAAAACACACCAACCAATTGATGCACACGTTGAGCAATCGTTCTGAAAAAATAAATGCGTTGATTAATCAGTTGGAACAGTTAAAAACCATTCAATTGCAAACCAAAGAAGGAAATGAATTGAAAGCGCAATTGTTTGACAAAACGGGAGTTTATGAAGGTTTAAAAGCGTTAGAACGCATCAAAAAACGCTCCGAATACCGCATGAACACGGTTGTAGGTGTTGTGTTGAACTTTTTATTTGCCTGGGATTTTCATTTATTGGCACAAACCCAAAAATGGAAGCAACAATTCAACCAATCTATGGCGCACGTAGAAACAGATTTGGCGCAAGTTGAAGTGTGGATTTCGGGAGCTATTTATCAATTCAACAGTCAACAAACCTGTTTTGCAACCTTTAGCACCAACAACGATTTTAAAATTTCGGCACTCCGACACCCATTCATCCCTTTTGATAAGCAGATAGCCAACGATTTTGATTTATCCAACGATGAGTCGTTTTTCATCATCACAGGTCCCAACATGGCGGGTAAAAGTACCTATTTACGCAGTGTTGGATGGGCAATAATCTCGGCCAATGCAGGTTTTCCAATTTTAGCTAATTCGTGTATATTACCCGAAATGCAGTTGTATTCTAGCATGCGCACCAGTGATGATTTAACCGTTGAAAGTTCGTATTTTCATGCCGAATTAACCCGTTTACGTTTCATAATGGACGCCATTGAGCAAAAAGGAAATGTATTTGTGATTTTGGACGAAATTTTAAAGGGTACCAACAGCAAGGACAAAGAAATGGGTTCGGCCGAATTCTTGAAAAAACTAAATCGAGTAGGAGCCAAAGGTATCATTGCCACCCACGATTTATCGCTCACCGATTTAGCAAAAACAACTCCAGCGTTTAGAAACGTTTATTTTGATTCAACCATTACCAACGATGATTTGTATTTCGACTACAAAATGCGTAATGGCGTATGCCAAAACATGAACGCATCGTTTTTATTGAAAAAAATGCAATTGATTGATGGGTAATTTGTTGATTCAATCGTTTAATCGTGTTTTTAATGAATTATAAAATACTTTGCGACCATTGCGGTTGAAACTTAACCGCGGAGTTACGCCAAGAATCCGCAGGGATCGCAGAGAAAAACATTGCGCACATTGCGTAAACCATAGCGGCCATTGCGGTTATTTTTTTACCATAGAGAACGCAGAGAAAAAAACATTGTGGTCTTTGTGAAGTTTTAGTAACCTTATTGGTTGAAAAAAAAGTACCCTACCTTTTAGTTCTTATTCATTTTATGAAATTCACGGTCATAAACAACAGAAGTCCGTTGTGAAAACATTCAAGGCGGGGCAACTCGCCTTTTTTATTTCATTCGTTGGTTGAATGTTTCACTGACACCTTTACTAATCAATTATAAAGGAGTATTTTTACCCATTCCTCAACAACAAAATACCAATTTTTTCCACCTCAAAAACACAGACAACTACACTACTTATACGATTTATCCAGAAAAAAAAATTTTTTTAATAAAAAAATAAATGTATATTCGTTCAAACACTTTTACACTGGAAATAATGAATTTTAAAACTAACACCATGGAAAGTATTGATAAATATTGCGTTATAGGCACTCCAAAAACACCCGAGATTGATTTTAACAGGGAATCTGGAGTTATGCTTTTTAAAGGGCGATCAATACCAGAAAATTCACTAGATTTTTTTCAACCTATTTACGACTGGATTGATAAATATGGCGATCATCCCCAACCAAATACGGTAGTGCAAATTAAGCTGGAGTATTTTAACACCTCTTCTTCAAAATGCATTTTAGACATGTTGAGAAAGTTTGAAACAATCAATAATGGTAAATCAAAAGTGAGGGTTGAGTGGTATTTTGAAACGGATGATGAAGATATGGAAGAAGCAGGTGAGGACTATCAAGCAATTGTTGAACTCCCTTTCAAAATGATAGAAGTAGAGGAAATATAATGGCATTTAAAGTTGGAATTACAGGTGGGATTGGAAGTGGTAAATCAATGATTTGTCAGCTGTTAGAGGAGAAAGGTTTTCCCATTTTTTATTCGGATGATGAATCAAAAAAATTAGTGCAAACACACCCCGAAATTAAAAAAGAACTCATAGCGTTACTTGGTCAGAACGTGTATGTTAACAACCAACTTAATAAAACTTTTTTGGCGGCTCAATTGTTTAACGACGATCACATTCGTGAAAAAGTCAATCAAATCATCCATCCAGTGGTGCGCAAAACCTTTGCCGCTTGGGCAGAAAATCAAACAAGTCCCATAGTTTTTAACGAAGCGGCTATATTGATAGAAACAGGCACTTATAAAACCTTGGATTTTACGGTGTTGGTGGTGGCGCCAAAAGAAGTGAAGATTCAGCGTGTTATGGAGCGCGATGGTGTGTCTGAAGCAGAGGTGGAGGCACGCATGAACAAACAATGGTCGGATGAACAAAAAATACCTTTAGCCGATTTTATCATTCACAACGATGGAAGTGCATTAAATCATCAGCTTGAAAATTTATTGGAGAAAATAAATTCATTAGCTTTGCAAACAAAATAATAGAACATGAAACAAGTTACATACGAAAGTATAGAAAAAGCTATCAACATTATTGATAATTTACCAGACGACCAATTAGAAACAATTGCATCGGATTTTTCAAAAGCGCAACCAACGTTAATCAGCTATGCATTGTCGGCTTCTGAAGAATTTAATAATGAACGTTTGCAAGGCTTGTTAATCTATTATTTTTGTTTGATTATTGAGGCTTTTCGTCAAGAAGGAATTGAATTAAACGAAGTGAAGGAAGAAGAGGTGGATGAGTTTGAAGAGCCTTTTTTCCAAGCGTTAGATACTTATTTCCAAACAGAAAACATTGAAACGTTAGAAGAATTTGTTGGACAATCGGTGTTGGTGCAGTTTATGACCATTGAGATTTCTACACCCGACGAAGACGGCACGGCATTGGACGATGAAACAGCCACTCAATTGTTTATTGTAACTTTAGCGGTTATTTACTTGTTAACCAATTCAATAAAAGGATAAAATTCATGAAATCACCTCAAGAAATTGTTCAGTTAATGATGAACAACGATGCTTTCAGTCAATGGATGGGAGTGGAGGTGGAAGAAATTTCGTTGGGTTCTTGCCAATTAAAAATGACTTTAAACGCCACTATGCTCAATGGATTTTACATTGCACATGGTGGTATTAGTTATTCGTTGTCCGATTCTGCGTTGGCGTTTGCAGCCAATTCTTATGGTTACAAATGTGTGAGTGTTGAAACATCTATTTCGCATACACGTCCGGCTAAAGAAGGAAGTGTTTTACGCGCCAAAGCTATTGAGAAACACCGTGGAAAAACAATTGCTATATACGAGGTGGTGGTGACCGATGAAAATGAAAAAACAGTAGCCTTATTTAAAGGTACTGTACATATTTCTCAAGAAATTTGGTAATTTATTTATCGTTTTTACCTTTAAAAGATCGGATTGATTTTGCCATCAATTCAATGATTTCTTTAGATGCTCCTTCGTCGCTACTTCTAAGTTCATAATGAATGCCGTTCACAACTTTTTCAGCATACACATGATAAGCTTCGTGGTTGATACCCACACGTTTAGAAGCATTTTGATTACCTCTAACTTTCAGTTTTACTTTGTAAATAATTAATTCTGGTTCTTCTAAAACGTATTCTACATCATAAAAGCTGGTGTTTTTTAATTTTTCTTTATGCGCTTTCACCAAATTGGTGTTATCGCCATAATCTTCGATGTACAAATGAAAATTTTGCCCTATGTTGATTTGCCAATAAAAATCGCTTTGAATGTGTTCTACATCAGGTTGAGTAGATGCACCAATGTTTGCCGTTTCATCGGGCAACATAATCGTTGCATTAATATCAAATGGAGTTAAATTAAAACCTTGAAATTCATAGTAATCTTCCAACTCACTTACACTAACGTCATTACTTTTTTCATTTTTACAAGCAAAAACTAAAAGTACCATCAAAAAAATGACAGCTAGCTTTTGTAAATGTGTGTTAGGTCTCTCAGTAAAATAGGTAAAAAAATTCATTTTCAAGTTTTATAGTCCAAGCAAATTTACAAAAAATGATGAATTAACCTAATTTTTAAGACTATTTTTTAGTTTTAACCCAATTATTTAATGCATGTGTATACAAAAGCGGGTGGAAAATTAAACGGTGTAAATGAAATATTAACGCGTTTATAAAATTTCTTCAACAATGATTTTGCTTGTAAACTGTATTGGAATTGGATGTATTTTCCATGTGGATGTAGGGCTGATTTGGAGGCAGAAATAATGCCCGTTCTCAATTCGGGAGTAAAAACCGCTAAAGGCAACGATGAAACAACTACATCAGCTTTGTCTAAATTGTATTGTTGAAGATAATGTTCAATTTTTTCGGCAGAATCGTGAATTATATGCACGCGACTATCTTTAATTTTTCCAGCTAAACCGTGGTAAAAAGCGTCGTTTATTTCAAATACCAACAATTGAGCGTCGGGCGCCATTTTAGAAATAATTTCTTCTGTAAAAACTCCTGTTCCAGGCCCTAATTCAATAATGACCTTATTGTTTTTAAAATCAATATTCTGCAACATTTTTTTTGCTAAAAAGCGAGAACTAGGAGCAATTGCCCCCACTGTTTTCTTTTGATTCCAGAACTGTTTTCTAAATTCTTTTTGGTTTGTAGCCATTGATTAGTTTTTTAAATAGTATGAATTGTTGTGAATAACACCAACTGTTTTTCCAGTTAATTCTTTGCCAATTAAGTCGGAATTAAAGGTGTTGGAGCAAACCATTTCTTTGGTAAATATCCACTTTTGTTGCGGAGCAAACAACGTTAAATCTGCTTTGTTGCCAATTTCAATGGAAGCCATTGGAAGGGATAAAATAGAGCGTGGATTATTGCTCAA
>JAKQEZ010000082.1 GCA_029558435.1 Bacteroidota bacterium | reverse complement strand
AATGTGAGGTTTTAAATAGTGGACAAGAAAAAGAAATTGGTGAAATGATAGCTGTTTATGACGACAATTCAGCGTGTTTCGGTAATATTATAGAATCCGAAAAAGGATTTGAATACATAAAGCCAATATTAAAGCCAATGTTAGATTTTGAAACATATTTTGCCAAGATTTTTGAAACAGACAAAGATGTAAAAGAGTACCTAAACGAAGGATTTATAACAATAGATAACAATTTTATAAATATTGAAGATATGCTTACTTATAAGCCTGAATGTATGCCTTTTGGAGTTGTTCAATTAGCTTTTAAACATCACTTTGACATTTTCGGCTTAATCGAAAAAGGTTTAGCTATTGATGTTAACACGTTGTCTGTTCAGAATGACGGCTAATTGACGGGTTGCAGTGATTCTCACAAATTCAAATAAAAATGGGATATATAAAACACCACACAATTGTAGTAACTGGTTGGCAAGATGAAAAATTAAAAAAAGCCCACCAAAAAGCAAAGGAAGTCTTTGAAAAAAACTTTGAAAGTGAACCATACGAAAAGCCTTTTGCAAGTAGATTGGTTAGCGACATTATTAATGGATTGACCAATGGACAAAGTAGTTTTTTCATTGCTCCTGATGGCTCAAAGGAAGGGTGGGCAACTTCTGATAATGGCGATAATGCCCGTAAAGAATTCCTTGATTGGTTGCAAAAGGCTGACAAATATTGTGATTATGTAGAAGTCAGTTTTGGTGGCGATGATGAACACGAAAGAATTGTCCGTTCAAAAGACACAGATTTAGATGCAGAGGATGGTCTTTAGCATTGCACACAACGAGCTGGTGCTTGACGCAGTCGGGCATCTTCAGCACTAATTTTTAATCATTGGACTTTCCGCCCGATTGCCGTTCAAGCACTTGTTATCGGAAGTCCTTAATCTAAAGTTTAACTATAAAATCAAAATATTATGTTACTAACATTTACAAAGCCTGAATTTGAAAATTTAATTAAAGACGGCATTAAAAAACACACAATAAGAGCAGACAAAAGTAACCGATGGAAAGTAGGCAACTCAATTCAATTTTGGCGTGGTAACCCACGAAACACAAGAGGTAAAGTAAAACCACGTCAATTTGGAACTGGTATAGCTTCAAGAGTTGAAATTGTAAGAATAGAGTTTAAAGACTTACACCCTTTAGAGGTTCACGACATTGTTCGCATAGGAACTTACGTTTTAGAAACATCACAAGAATTAGATGCACTTGCTAAAAATGACGGCTTTAATAATTGGTCAGAAATGCGAGAATGGTTTGACAATGATAGTCGTCAATTTATCGGGAAAATCATTTTTTGGAATTACGACAAGTGCGTTTGGTCGTAGGATTTCCGATAACGGATTAGGGCTTGGCGAAGTGGCTGAAACCGAAGCTAAATAGAATTACTAAACTTTAAAATTAAAAACAAATGATTGATAGAATTACTGAACAGCCATTTTGCCAAACCCGTGTTATACGCTGGCACGGTTGATTAAACGATAAACTTAAATTGAAAAACGAAACAAATTTTTTATTAAAATGAGCGAGGGGAAAAAAGAAATATTATTAGGTGATTGTTTGGAACTTATGAAGGATATACCAAACGGAAGTATTGATATGATACTTTGTGATTTACCTTATGGAACAACAAAAAATAAATGGGATACGGTTATACCGTTTGAACCACTTTGGGCACAATATAAGCGAATAATAAAAGATAATGGAGCAATAGTATTGTTTGGTTCGCAACCGTTTACAAGTGCTTTGGTGATGAGTAATCCTGATATGTTCAAAGTTCATATTGTTTGGAATAAAAAGAAAGCTGGAAACTTTGTTCAAGGGAATATACAACCAATGAAAGTTCACGAAGATATTGTTATTTTCTACAAGAAACAACCGACATACAATCCACAGAAAACTCAATTAGATAAACCACAGAAAGTAAGGAATGGAGCAAAAAATAGACAAGATAGGAAAGAAGCTGGTGGGTTTGGCGGAACGGTTATTTACTCGGATAAGTTTGAAGCAGATAAAAAACTCCCGACAACGATAGTAGAAGTATCAAAAGATAACTATGGTAAAAATGTATTCCACCCTACTCAAAAACCTGTTGAACTTATGGAATACTTAATCAAAACCTACTCCAACGAAGGCGATTTAGTATTAGATAATTGTGCAGGAAGCGGAACAACCGCAATAGCTTGTTTGAATACAAACAGACAATTTATAGTAATGGAAAAAGAACAAAAGTATTACGATATTATTTTAAAGAGGGTGGGAGATTTTAATAAAAAATTTGAAACGCAAACTCTCTTTGGAAACGAAATGTAGTGATTGCGTATAACGTCCTGCCAGCTTTGCGAAGGCAGGGCTATCAGGGCACGTCAGTTGAAACAGTTGATGAAGTTAAATAGAATTACTAATGCTCGGATTAAGAACGTCAGCCTTGCTTTTGCAAAGCTGGTTGTTATACGGCGTTACGGGCTATTAATTGTAAACTTTAAATTTAAAAATATGGAAACATTATCAAGCCAAAAAGAAGTTATTGCAAATAAAGAGCATCGCTGCAATTTCTGCTGTGAAAAAATAAGAAAAGACGAAAAATATATCACCAGTACACACAAATATGATGGGCAGGTGTATGATTGGAAAACACATATCCATTGCAATAACATTGCTGACAGGTTAAGAATGTATGACCACTGTCAAGAATACGATTGCGGTGTAACAGAGGAATATTTTCAAACAGAAATAAATGAAGTGCATGATGATTTACTCATTGCAATGATACCAGTAGAATCAATAAAAGATTGCAGCGATATTATTCAGCAATTACGATGTGTCAGATTTAAAGACAAGTTGAACTATGTTATTCGTTATTACGACAACCGTGATAAACTGTCTGGTAGTAATGCCGTATAACGT
>JAKQEZ010000077.1 GCA_029558435.1 Bacteroidota bacterium | reverse complement strand
CTGAGCCAGGATCAAACTCTCCGTTCTAATAAAACTTTGAATTATTTCCGTATTTTTTTGACTCGGGTATTGTATAAGTTTATATTCTTACGCTTGTTTCCTTTTCCTTCCCAATAAATCAAAGAACTTTTTCTGTATTTAAAAATTAATCTAATAACTCCTAAACAACCTCTCTTTTTTCGTTTCGCTCGTTTGCGGGGTGCAAAGATAATCACTCTTTTTAACTTAGCAACTATTTTTTGAAAAAAAATTAAAGTTTTTTTTTGTTTGTCAATTTCGCTGGTTAATCTCGTTCAATCGTTAGCGGACGGCAAAGATAGAGAGATTATTTATTCCGACAAGTGTTTTTCTTAAAAAAAATTACAAAAAAATTACACCTTGTTGATAAATGACTGATTTGTAAGGAGGTTGGGTTGGTTAAAATTATTCTACAATCAGCCTTTTTGTAATAACAGCGTCTTTATTGGCGCATTCTATAATATACATTCCTTTTTGCAACGATTGAATATCGACTTTATTTTCATTGCTTTTTAATACAATTTTACCATTTATATCTTTAAATGTATAAACTGGATTTTCTAAATTGGATTGAATAGAAACAAAATTAGTTGCTGGATTAGGATAAATTGACACCAACACTTCTTGTTGAACCGTTTCAACACTTGCTGGATTATCTTTTTCTACATTAATAGAATCCAAATAAAACTTAAAACCATTGTAGGTTCTTAAAACAAATGCTAAATACACCGTTTGCCCATCATAACCATTTTCTGATAAATTTACAGAGTGGCTAACCCAATTTACATCTTCATAGAACACTGTTTCTAATGTATCCGTAAAACTAGCCATTGCATTATCTGTTGTTGAAACTAAAACATAATAGCTTTCAGAATAGGAAGCATCATGTGATTTTGCTTGCCAAGTTAAGGTATTTCCAAAATTCCCTAAAGATATTGCTGGAGTCACCAACCATCTATTTGCACTTCCTACGGGTGAAAAGTAAGATGTAGCAGAAGCAACATTATTTGTAGGATCTGCAGGGTCTGTTTTTCCTATCCAGGCATTTGTATATTCTGCAACAGAAGCATCAGGAGTTAATCCATCCACGTTATACATTGTGAAAGTAGCGGGAATACCTGAATCAAAACTTTCTTGAAAAGCGGTTGTTTGTGAAAATGAAGTTGTGTTTGAAAGGATGATAACGCTTCCGATGTAAAATAATATTTGTTTCATGTTACAAAAATATCGATTTGTTTTTAATATAAATGTTAATCTAATAAATTTAGCAAAATCTCTTTGTATTCTTGATAAAAACGATCAAAGGCAATGATTTTTTCTTGCAAATAAGCATGGATTTTAGCAACATCTTGGTCGTTATAGTAATTTACACCATATAATTCCCAACGAATTCTAGAAATAACAAAACCTTCGGGCATGGTATAGTTTTCAATCCAATCGCCTTCATCGCCCATTTCGGCAATAAGGACATTTTTCAACTCACCCATTTGCTCCCAAATCACTTCGCGCACGCCATCGTCTTTACATTGTATATCGAAGTTTAAAGAACAGGAACGTCCATCTGCATGCAAACGGACGTATAAGTCTTTTGAACCTGTGGGATAACTCAACCAATTGATTCTTCTTCCATCAACTGAAAGATTTTTTTTAATCTTGTTTTTGAATTCGCCCCAAAAAGCAATATTTTTCTCTTTTTGTTGTTCTTTTGAGAGCATAAGAGTTAAAATTATTTAACAACTGTTGCAGCTACACCTAATAATTGGTCAGGAGTTACATAGCCCAAATTTTGTTTAATCAACTCTCCTTTACCATTTACAAACAATAAAGTTGGATAGGCTCTAACTCTAAACATTTTTGCCAACTCAGGACCATCAGCATCTTTTTCCATTTCTACTTTTATATTGATGAAGTTTTTATTGAAAAACTCACCAACTTTTGCATCTGTAAATGTATTTTTTGAAAGCATTTTACATGGACCACACCAAACGGTATAACAATCAATAAAAATTGGTTTTCCTGTTTTTTTGGATAATTTCAATGCTTCATCAAAGGTTAATTGATGGAATTTAATTCCAACTTCTTCTTGATTTACAACCACAGGAATTGGTTTTTCGTTGTATTTTGTATTTGTAAAAGAAAATGATAGTGCAATTGCGCCAATAATCATTGATAATCCTAATAACTTTTTCATGGTTTCAATTTTTTAAATAAATTTGCTTGAATCATTCAAATATTGTTCCAAATATCATAAATGAAATTAACTTTTCTCACAAATAACGAAAAAATAAAAATACAAGTTGCCTCTTTTTTAGAATTATTAACAAGCAACTCTAGCCATTTTGAAGCTAAAACATCAGGTTCTACTGGCAAACCAAAAACAATTTCGATAAAAAAAGAATTTGCTTTTAATTCGGCAAAAGCTACGTTGAGTTTTCTCAATATCAAAGAGCAAGAAAATGCGCTTTTGTGTTTAAGTACAGATACCATCGGTGGGAAAATGATGTTGGTTCGTGCACAATTTCACAACTTGCATTTAATAGTTGTTGAACCAAGTGCAAATCCGCTTAAAAATATTTCGGAACCAATTGATTTTATGGCCATTGCCCCTATTCAGTTGCATTCAATTTTAGAAGAAAATCCGGAAAAATTAAAATCCATTCGCTCAATAATTGTTGGAGGTGGAATGATTTCTGATTCAACTATTGAATTACTTAAGCAGCATCAAATTACTGTTTATCAAACATTTGGGATGACTGAAACTATTTCTCACATTGCTTTGCGAAAGGTTGGCTTTGAAAACGAAGAATATTATTCAACTTTAGAAAACATCCACGTTTACGAAGAAAATAATCAACTAGTTATCAAAGCGCCGATGTTGGGGATTGATGCGTTAACAACCAACGATTTGGTTGAATTGAAAAACGAGCACCAATTCAAATGGCTTGGAAGAGCCGATTTTGTAATCAATAGTGGTGGTGTAAAAATTCAAATTGAAGCGTTGGAAAACGAATTGCATCAAAAAATAAAAAATCACTTTTTTATTACATCTGGAAAGGATGAACGATTGGGACAAAAAGTGATACTTGTGGTGGAAGGCGCCCCTGTTCGTGAATTGGAACAAAAAAGTTTTTATTCGTTTCTAAAAAATAAATACCATGTTCCTAAAGAAATTGTTTTTGTGGAGCATTTTGAATATTCAAAAAGTGATAAAATAAACCGAATTGCAACTTTAATTGCTGTTAAAAATGGGGATTTTAAGCAAGTATTATAACATCTTTGGTTTACCCGAAACAGCATCTACGGTTGAGATTAAACGACGGTATCGGCAATTGGTTTTAAAATACCATCCCGATAAAATGGGTGGTAATCAGCAAAAGTTTTTGGAAATTCAAGAAGCGTATGAGTATTTAACCGGTGAAAGAAAGGTTGCTGCTTCTACACCAACATCTACCAGTAGAAGTACTAGTAGCGCCAGAAATCAATCGGTTGATGACCGTATAAAACGTGCTAAGCAACAATATAAAGAAAATTTGTACAAAGAATATGTTGCAAAAGAACGGTATTTTCAACAATTAACTTCGGGATGGAAATGGAAAGCTTTAACCATCATCTCAAAAATTGGAGCATTTGTAGCATTTGTGTTAATTCTTGAGTTGTTTTTACCCTATCGTATTGAGAACGACAGAATCGTAGGATCAGATTATAGAACGATGTCGGGGTTAACATCTGTTGGCGAAGTACGCAATTATTATTTAGCAACGGGCAATTCCATTTATTTTGAAGACATTCCTCGTTATCTGTATCATACACCTGAAATTTTAATTTACAAATCTTACATATTTCACAATAAAAGAAAGGTGCAATTTATTTTTAGCAGTGGCAAAGAAGAATTTAAAGTACAATATGATTGGGGCGGACATGCCTATTTACTTCTCCCCTTTTTCTTGATTCCGTTGGGCGTTGTTTATATTCAAAAAAGAACGTATTCTTATGTATTTTTCTTTTACCTGAGTTTGTATGTTTCTTCAGCTTTATTGTTGATTTTCTTTATAACACAAGATCGCATTGCGCACCTATTAACAATTGGAAATTACTAACGCAATAAGTGTGAACGGTATAATCGAAGTACATCATAAGTAACATCATCGTTGACCATTTCTTTCATTTCGGTTAATGTCAGGCTTTGCTTGCCAAAAGTTCGGTTTAAAAATTCAAGTGTTTCTTCGTCTAACAATTGCTCAATAGCTATTTTTTCATTCTTAACTAAATCTGCCAAGTGTCCATAAATTGTATTTGTAGTTAACTGACGTTTTAATGCTATATCGCTAACAGAAAGTCCCGATTCAAAATATTCTAAGGTTATTTCTGAAGTGTGTTTTTTCTTTTCCTTTGGGGCATTTTTCTTTTTTGAAGTGCTTGAATTAAAGAATAAACTATCGTGTTGATCGTCTTGATTGGTTGCCATAAACAATTCGTTTGCATTGATCAAAGAATGTTTGACCTTGGCAATACGTGCAATTTTATAGTTTTTAATTTCTTCACCAAAGCACGTTTCCTTGTCAATTTTCTTTCCAAAAGCAATGTGTTCAACAACAATTGCAGTTTTTTTGAGGTTTAAAATAGTTTCCAGCAACGCTTCTTCTAATTCTTGCAATTCTTCCAAAAGTGCTTTATTTTTTTTCACTCTACCAATTTCAATGATTTTCTTTATCAACGATTGGTAAACTGTATCAAAAATGGGAAAGAAATAGTTGACCGATGCCTGCACACGTTCCAGTACTTTTTCTGGAGAATAATTGGGAGCTAAAAACAATGCATCCAATTGATTTCTGAATTTGCGTGCTGGGTCTAATACATTTTGAATGCTGAAATTTTGTGCTTTAATCCACGGAGTCAACTCACCTTTTATTGAACTTTTGGAATGTGCTTGACAACTTTTTTCAAAGCTTGCCCATTGCGCAGCCATTTCTACCCAATCATAAGTTTTAATCAGCTGAACATACAGGTTATTCTTTATTGCTTTTGGTAAAATAGCCGCCAATTGTTGGGGAGAAAGTGCACTATCGCTGTATTGAATAATAGAATTATCGGTTGAAATTCCAGTAATTCTCATTGGGCTCAACATAATTAAACCTTCAAGAGAACGCAAGCGCGATAGGGCTACATACGCTTGTCCGGGTGCAAACACATCTTGCACATCCAAAATTGCTTTGTCAAATGTTAAACCTTGACTTTTATGAACCGTAATTGCCCATGCCAGTTTTAATGGAAATTGTACAAATGTTCCGATTACCTCTTCTTTAATTTCACCCGTATTTGCATCGGTAACATAGCGGATATTTTCCCATTCGTGTTTTGTCACCTCTATTCGTTTTTTATCTTCGAGGCATTCAACAACAACTTCCAAATTATTAAGCTCGATTACTCTTGCCATTTTTCCGTTGTAATATTGTTTGTCAAACGATACATCATTTTTCACAAACATAACCTGTGCGCCAACTTTGAGTTGTAAACTAATATCGATTGGATAAATATGAGGAGGAAAATCACCCGTAATTTCTGCCGTAAACACAAACGGTTTATCTTTTAATTTTCCTAATTCACGCTGGTTGATGACATCGGCTTTGTTATTGTGTGTTGTGAGTGTAATGTAACCTTGATTGTTGTCAGGATTGAAATTAGAAACTACTTTTTGGTTCACAACTGCCAATGATTCGGCATCTAGTTGGTTATTGCGCAATTTATTTAAGGTAGAAATAAATACATCGTCTTGTTGGCGATAAATTTTAGTCAATTCCACATAAATTGGCGCATAATCTTTTATGACTTGTGCATTAAAAAAATAAACACCAGCATAATACCTGCTTAAATACTTCCATTCTTCATTCTTAACGATGGGAGGTAATTGGTGCAAATCGCCTATGAATAACACTTGAACACCACCAAAAGGTTCGTTGATTTTACGAATATTTTTGAGCACCCAATCAATGGCATCCAACAAATCTGCTCGCAACATACTCACTTCGTCGATAATCAACAATTCTAAGGAACGTATGAGTTGCTGCCGCGATTTATTGTGACGAAAATGGCGCATTAAGGTGGTTTTGGTTTCTAATTTTACCGAACCGTCTGTTATTATTTCGTTTGAAAAATCGGGTATAAACCCAGCAAATGGCAATTGAAAAAAAGAATGGATGGTTACACCACCTGCATTTAAAGCTGCAATTCCTGTTGGTGCAACAATGGCAGTTTGTTTGTGTGTGGAAGCAACGATGTTTTTTAAAAAAGTTGTTTTCCCGGTACCTGCTTTTCCGGTTAAAAAAACAGATTGATTGGTGTAATTAATAAATTGTTCGGCAAATTCTTGTGCTTGCATATTCTTATGTTTTTGTAAAAGGTTTTCTCTAATTTACTAAAAAAAACCACATTACACCAAATTTTAAAAATTATTTTTGTTCAAATTCGTATGCGCCCCTTGGATCAGTGATTTTATAGCTTGAAAAATCTTGCTTTGCCACAAAACTGGTTCCAAACGCCGTTCCTTTTGGTGACACAAGTCGCACGTTTTGATCGGTTGAAATTGTACTATCCGATTGATTCCAATACAACACGCTGGTGTACATGGTGCGTTTGTCTGCATAATTTATCAATTTCACAGAATCTCTAACAAACATTTTACCTGTATCGTGATTGACTTCGCCGTATTTTGCAGTTAATGAAGAGGTAATAGTACCATAATCATCATAAAAATCAACTTTTAAACTATCCTTGATATAGGTAATATGTGGATTGTTATACGTTTCTGCATGAGCAGCAAAAATGTTTAATTTGGCATATCCCGAATCGGCATAATAGATGTTTAAATTCACAGAAACTTCGTTGGGCGATTTGGGGTCGTATGTAATTTTTTTAATGCTGTTTAAATCATTGGTGCATGAAAATAATAGCACAAATAATACGGATACTATTCCAAAAGATTTAAACTTCATGTCAACCATTAATCCACTTTACGCTTAATGAACCATCTATCATTGATGCTTGGAGCAATTAACAATCCTAAATTGATGGTAACAAAATTTTCTTTTAACGCATTAGCAGTACCTCTTTGACCAACACCAATTCCTAATTGAATAGAAGAATCCAAGCGTTTATCAACCAAAACAGGCAAGCCTAATCCACAAGTTATAGCCCATTCGTTCACATTTTTGCCTAAGTGCATGTAGGGCAATGTAGAATAATGGAAACCTAAACGGTAACTAGAACGCTCAAATAATTTAGGGATAGCACTACCAACAATTTGTGTTTCTGGAATGAATTGCATTCCAAATTGGTAGCTAGCGGTGTTGTTAAACCCATACGAATAAGTCACCGTATCGTACACTTCTTTGTATTTTGAGAAGTCAGTTGCGTTGTAACCAAGAGAAAAAGTTAAATGTGCTTTTCCTTTGTTTCCATCTTTTTTATTAGTTGTAATGTAACGCGCATAAGAAGCTCCTACGCTATACGAAGTTGCAAAAACAATTTTTCCTTTTATTTCACCCGATTCTGATAACAATTGAAAGGTATTTGGATTGGTTACATCGGTTGCAGAATAAGACAATTGTCTATCGTAAACCGATTTGATGTTTTGCATTGGTTCAACACTTGCTCCAACGGTTAATTTATTTTCCTTTTTAAAGCGGTATTCTAGCAAGGTTCCAACTTCGTAATAAAACGATTTGACTTGTTGACGTCTTGTTTCGTTTCCTCCAGCATTGGTAAGTGTACTAACAATAGAGCTTCTACGCTCATCGGTCATAGCTCCAAAAAGAGCACCAACATTTCCACCAATTGACCATTTTAAAGAATCGTAGTTCAATAAATTGATTGAAAATCCAACAAAAGCATTGTTAAGCGCTCCTTTTCCTTCGTATTCATAACGAACGCTATCATCAATTAATTTTTTAGTTTCTACAAACGAATAGTTTTTCTTATACATTGGTTTAAACCCAAAGGCAATCCCGAAACGTTTGGCAAACGACATCCCAAAAGCAATTTCAGATATATTGGTTGCATTGTTAAATTCTTTAACTCCGTTATCGTTATTGAACGACAAACGACTAGAAACACCTAAAGAAAAGATTGGATATTGGTATCTTAAAAAAGAATAAGATGCAGGGTTGGATACATTCAAAACAGAAGGATGAACATAGGTTACACTTTGATTTCCCATTCCAGAAAATACGGGATGTAAAGAATTTGTGCGTTCACCAACACCAAAAGATGTATAAGGATTATTAATTTGAGCATTTGCTACAAAAGCGCAACAAAGGATGAATAAGGCAACTATGTTTTTATGCATTGAATAAATAAGTTTCGTATAAACCATATAAGGTTAAATTTTCGGTTACAAAGATGTTATTTTTTAAATCGAAATCAAAGTATTTTGCATCTCCACCAGTCACAAAAATAGTTAATGAATCGAAATTTTCTTCATATTGTTGAATTAAACGTTCGATTTCGGCATTTATTCCATTGATTACACCAGAATGGATTGATTCTGTGGTTGATTTTCCGATTAAATTTGTTTTATCTACAGCAGAAAGCAAGGGCAAATTGGCGGTATAATCATTTAGCGATTGGTAGCGCAAGCGTATGCCAGGGCTAATTGATCCCCCTTGATAAATGCCATTTTGGGATACAAAATCAAATTTTAAACACGTACCAACATCAACAATTAATGAATTTTTATTGGGATTTAATCGCCAAGCTGCAATTGCGTTACAGAGTCGATCAACTCCTA
Source organism: Bacteroidota bacterium (assembly GCA_029558435.1). Next base: position 7,943 of record JAKQEZ010000077.1, on the reverse strand, counting down.
AAGATGCTGGAGTTTTATAATCCAACTCAATTGGTAGTTTATGTTGGGAGCTGAATTGTATTAAATCAGGATAGTGTTCTCTAATTTGTTGATTTTTTTCGGGAGTTAATACAGATGAGAAAATTCCTTTATATTTTTTAATTTTTTCTGTTAAAGGGTTTTCTGCCATAAAATCATCCCATGAAATTCGTGAAAATTGTTGCAATTCTCCTTCTATAAAAAAGCCAATTTTAATAGCCGTATTTCCAGCATCAACAACTACACTATTCATTTTATTCATAGTAACAAAAATAGTAAATTAATATTATTGAAAAGCAAGAAGCAAGTAGTTTCGATAAATGTTTTTAACCGCAACGAGCGCAAAGAAGGCGCAATGAACGCAAAGGGGAATTGAAGTATAACCGCAACGAGCGCAAAGAAGGCGCAATGAACGCAAAGAGGAATTAAATAATAACCGCAATGGACGCAATGTTTATCTCTGCGAACTCTGCGTGTTCTTGGCGTAACTCCGCGGTTAAGCTTTTTTTAAACCGCAATGAGCGCAATGAGGAATCAAGACAAAAGTGGATACTAACTTTCCATTATTTCCACAACTGTTCCTTGCTCCAATTATTTAAAAACCCCATTTTATATATTGGAATAGTTGGATTATTCTCAAATAATTCTAAAATTTTTGATTTTATTTGGTGACCAGGAGTTACTTCATTACACAAATAAATCATACAAGAAATTATTAAAAAAGGTTTTTTTTGCTGTACTTCTGTCAATGGGTGTTCAAACCAACTACCTATAGGATTATTGATGTTTACAATTGGTCGTTTCACCATGTTTCTATTCCATAGACGTGAATGGTGAGCAATTATATTCCGAACATAGGTAATCGCCTCTAACCAACTTGATAATTCACTATGTAAATTCAACCCCATAGCTTTGGCAATCAATGCTTTTTCTGGGAGTTGATGGTTGATGTTTTTATATAATTTTGAAAGAGTTCCCATCGATGCTACTTCCAAAATCTTCCAAGCGTCTGCCTCTTGATTGGGAAAACGTTTTCGATGATCTTTTATAAAAATCTCTTGACTTCTATTAAATTCTTTGTGCAACTCGTCAATTGTATTTTGATGAATTGTTTTGCTTACTCCTTTAATTGTAACTGTTGCTGAATTAAATAAACTTGCATCCAAATACCACAAACTTCCATACCTTATCGATAAGTAATAAATCATTTTTGTTCGCAAAGCAATTTCAATCCGTTCAATGGCGTCAAATAATAGTAATCTTAAACGACGATCAAAATTGTATCTATCAATAATATCTTCAAAATATGTATTTGAGTGAAATGTATGGAATTTAACATCACTTTGAACATCCCACCAATAACCTTTTAGACGGTAATAACTTATGTTTTCTAAAAAATGATGTGCCTTATTTTCATCTTTAAACAACATTCCACGTTGTTCTAATAAAGCTATTTGTTCAGCTATGCTGTATGCAGGTTTATTTGACATAGGTAGTAAAAAAATGACCCACTCGCAGTTCTTATGGTATGCAGAATGGGTACTGTTAATGCAAATATATGTTTTTAAAACAAATAATGCAACTTTTTATAACAATTTGGTTTTTAACCGCAAGGAGGAATTAAATTCAAAAATTGGAGTTCCAACTAATTTTTGAGTAGAAACATGTTTCCCTCCTTGAGGAGGGATTAAGGGAGGTGACTTTTGGAATGTCTTATCCTAATATAAGTTTACATTTAGAACAAGAAAAAGAAATAAAAAATTGGAAGTCAACCAAATAATAAAAACTCGTTTCATGGATATAAAACCCGTTTTTTTTCAAGATTACACTAAATATTTAAGGAGATGCTATAAAAGAATGTAATCATCATCAAGATATTAAATTTAATCGTGGATAATACATTGCGAAAAGCAGCTTATGTGTGCTATCACCTCCCTCTTTCCCTCCTCAAGGAGGGAGGTTGGTAACACTTTTTATTTTATTTGAAAGTTCTATCTTGTCCTAACATAAGTTTACACATTTATTTGATTTAATAAAGTGTAAAAAAATCAGGAATACCTCCCGCTGGTCGGTGGACCCAATTGTGGGACGATGCAAAAAAGCTCCATTCACTTCGTAAATGGTTGGGCTTTTTCCGCTTTCAGCCTTTATGAAAGTGAACTTTCAACAGGGCTGAAAACGAAAAAAGCCCAGTACTTCGTACTGAGCTTTTTTGCGGTCTGGACGGGACTCGAACCCGCGACCCCATGCGTGACAGGCATGTATTCTAACCAACTGAACTACCAAACCAATTTTTTAACCCTATTGCTAGAACTCAACAACAGTTGAGCAAAGTTTCAAATTGTGTGTGCTTTTCGTTAAAAGCGTGGGGCAAAATTAGGCATTTATTTTAATTCGCAAACAAAAAAATGAAAAAAAATAAAAAAAAATTTTTTCAAGAAAATAAACTAACTGAAAATCAAAATAATAGTATTTAAAATATTTTTAAACCTCCACAACATATTTTGCAACAATCGTCCAAATCCTATTTTTTATTATTAATTTTACACTTTAAATACAGAATTTATGGGATGTGAAAATTGTGAAAGTGGCGAAAAATCGTCACGAGGATGTGAAAGCGGTGCCTGTAATTCTAGCGAAGCTAAATTTGCGGTGTTTGATTGGCTCGGAAATGTATCGTTGCCATCCAACCAAGCGCCTTACGAAATATTAGAAATACGTTTTAAAAACAGTCGTAAAGGGTTTTATAGAAATAATAAAGGTCTTACGCTGGCTGTTGGAAATGTAGTTGTAGTAGAAGCAAGCCCCGGTTATGACGTCGGTGTGGTATCGGCGGTGGGCGAACTGGCTAGAATTCAAGTCAACCGAAAAGAACCAAATTTTAAGGAATTAGAAGCGAAAAAAATTATTCGCTTTGCTACGCAAGAAGATATTGATACTTGGGCTAAAGGTCGCGCTTTGGAAAAAGAAGTCATGATTTCTTCGCGTACACTGGCTGTGAACTTAGGATTGGAAATGAAAATTTCGGATGTGGAATACCAAGGCGACCTCACCAAAGCAACGTTTTATTATACTGCCGACGGACGTGTGGATTTTCGCCAATTGATTAAAGACATGGCCGAAAAATTCAAAATCCGCATCGAAATGCGCCAAATTGGTGCGCGCCAAGAAGCTGCTCGCTTGGGTGGTTTGGGCTCGTGCGGACGTGAATTGTGCTCCTCTACATGGCTTACCGATTTTAGAACGGTTTCTACTTCGGCTGCACGTTACCAACAATTATCGCTCAACCCGCAAAAATTGGCAGGACAATGTGGTAAGTTGAAATGTTGCTTGAACTATGAGTTGGACATGTACATTGAGGCGTTGAAAGATTTTCCGAAAGCAGAAACAAAATTGCATACCGAAAAGGGAATTGCCGTACATATCAAAACAGACGTTTTCAAAAAACAAATGTGGTATGCCTATACAGGCGAAGCGGCAATCGGTTCGGGACTAATCAACCTTTCTCCAGAAAAGGTCAAAGAAATCATTGCGCTCAATAAAAACGGTACGAAACCAAAAGACTTGGAAGGCTTCATCGAATTTGAAGAAACAACCGAAGAAATTGTGGATTACACCAATGTGGTGGGGCAAGATAGCTTGAACCGTTTTGAAAATGCATTCAAATCGAAAAAGAAAAAGAAGAAGAAAAAACCTATGGGAGCTGCCAACGCCAATCCACAGGCAACATCTGCTCCAACGCAACATAAATCTTCGGAAGCTCGACCGCAAAATCAAAACCGTCCAAAAAATCAACCGCGTAACAACAATAACAACAACACCGGAGTAAGCAACAATGCTAATAACGGAAACAATAACGGCAATAAGAATAACAACAACAATCGTAGGAGAAATCCCAACAGAAATAAACCCAATAATCCAAAACCCAACAACGATGCGCAGTAATTGGACCTTGATTTTTATGACTCTTGTGGCTCTTGTACTTACTTTAACAAGTTGCTCCGTAAAACCGTATTACGAAAAAGTGTACAGTTTTGACAACAACGAGTGGAGGCAAGACCAAAAAGCAGTTTTTAACGTGAATATTGACGACACAACAGCTACTTATCGTTTTGTGCTCACCTTGCGAACAACAACTGATTATGACTACAGTAATATCTGGTTGTTTTGGAATTCGCAAACGCCCACCAACGAAAAAGTGAAAGAACCGTTTGAAATGCTAATTACCAATCCTGACGGTAGTTGGGTAGGAAAAAGTTCTGGGACTATCGTAGAAAACCAATTAACATTTGCCGATCGTAAAATTGCAGTTCCTGGAAACTACATATTCACCATCGAACAAGCAGTAACAGCCGAAAAAGTGGGCGAAGTATTGGATTTAGGATTAAGCGTGTTTAAAAACAAAAAATAAAATTTAAAGCCATGTACAATAATATTCTAGTAGAAAAAAACGGACAAATTGTTCAAATTACAATCAATCGTCCTAGTCAATTAAATGCATTAAACAAAGAAACAATTGCCGAATTGCACACAGCAATCAAAACGGCGAGCGAGGACGTTTCAACAGGTGTGATTATTCTTACTGGTTCGGGCGACAAAGCGTTTGTGGCAGGAGCTGACATTAAAGAATTTGCGCATTTTTCAATTGCAGAAGGCGGTCAGTTGGCGCAATTGGGGCAACAACAATTGTTTGATTTTATTGAAAATCTTTCCATCCCTGTTATTGCTGCCGTTAACGGTTTTGCATTGGGTGGTGGTTTGGAATTGGCAATGGCTTCGCACATTCGTGTGGCTTCGTCTAACGCTCGCATGGGATTGCCTGAAGTTTCGTTGGGTGTAATTCCAGGATATGGTGGCACGCAACGTTTGGCACAATTGGTTGGAAAAGGAAAAGCCAACGAAATGGTGTTTACAGCCGGAATGATTAAAGCTGACGAAGCGTTGACGTGGGGATTGGTAAACTACGTTGTAGAACCAGAAGAATTGCTCAACAAAGCAAACGAAATTGCTACTAAAATTTTAGCCAATTCGCGCACAGCCATTACTTCGGCAATCAACGCAATTAATGCTGGATTTAAAGCTGGAGTAAACGGTTACGAAGCTGAAATTGAAGAATTTGGAAAATGCTTTGGTACCGCTGACTTCAAAGAAGGAACAACGGCATTTATTGAGAAAAGAAAAGCTAATTTTAGAGGATAAATTGCGCTTTTTGAAACGATAACATGGAGAAAGCTATCAAACGACTTTTTAGCGAAACGGCTATTTATGGTTTGTCAACAATCATTGGTCGCGCACTAAATTTTTTGTTGGTTCCGCTCTATGTTTACGTTTTTTCTGATCCTAAAGATTATGGTGTAGTTTCCATCCTCTATTCGTGGGTAGCTTTTTTGATTGTGTTGCTCCCCTTGGGAATGGAAACTGCATTTTACAAATTTTCGCACGACGATAAGTATTCTCCTTCAACAGTTTATCAAAACGGACTGTTAACCATCATTTTGTTCAACGTTGGTTTTTGGTTGGTGGGTTCGATTACGAGTCCGCAAATTGCCGATTGGATGTTGCTCAAAGGCCATTCGGAATACATTATTTTACTGCTGTCTATTGTCTGCATTGATGCCATTGCGGCTCTTCCGTTGGCACGATTGAAAAACGAAAACAAGGCCAAAAACTTTGCGCTCATTCAACTTGCATCCATTGCTGTCAACATTATTAGCAACGTGGTGCTCCTCCTCTTTTTCTTTGACAAATCTACGCCAGAGCAAGGAGTAATGTATATTTTAATCTCCAATTTGTTGGCTTCATTGGTGAAACCGTTGTTGTTGTACAAAGATTATTTAAAACTTCGGTTTACGTTTGACAGCGAGTTGGCAAAACAGATGTTGCTCTACTCTATTCCGTTAATTTTTGCAGGTTTTGCGGGCATTATCAACGAAACCATCGACCGTATTTTGTTGCAAAACATTCTATACGATGTAAAATTGGACGAATTAGGCAACCCACAACAAGCCATTGCTTATGCCGAGGGGCAAGTGGGTATTTACAGCGCTTGCTACAAATTGGCCATGTTGGTAACCATTATTTTGCAGGCCTATCGTTATGCTGCCGAGCCGTTTTTCTTTAACAATTCAAAAAATACCGATAGCAAAAAAATGTATATCAAGGTGATGAACTACATTATTGCCGCCTTGTGTGTGGTGTTTTTGGGTGTGGCGCTCAACCTTCAATTGTTCAAATATTTTATTCCCAACCCTGCTTATTGGGAAGGTTTAAAAGCAGTTCCGTTGTTGTTGTTGGCCAACGTATTTTTGGGCATATACATTAACCAAAGCATTTGGTACAAACTCACTGGACTCACCAAATACGGCGCCTACATTGCCATTGGAGGTGCGTTTTTAACCATTTCCATCAATTATTTGTTCATCCCGATGTATGGCTATATGGCAAGTGCCTGGGCAACCATGTTGGTGTATGCCGCTATGATGGTGGCTTCCTACATTTGGGGGCAACAACACTACCCTATTAACTACAACGTGCGCAAGTTTGTGCTCTATTTTGGTTCGGCATTGGCTATCTTTTTTGCGCTCCACTATTTGGCCCTCGCCGATGGATTGCTCCAATTTTTTGTGCACAACTTGGCAATAGCGCTGTTTGTGGGTGGAATTGTGATTGTGGAGAGAGGAACGAAGGGGTGATTATTCTTCTAAATAATATTGTAAAAGTTTTTCATAAATAACTTCTTCCGAAAATTTAGAACGACATCTGTTTCTTATATCAATTGAATTATCACAGTTTCCATTTATTATTTCAATAATCTTATTAGAAAATTCATCTACATTATCTATTTCAACAATGAATCCATCTCCACTTGATACAATATCAGTTGGGCCGCCAGAATTTGTTACAACAACAGGAACACCTAACGCCAATGACTCGGCAATCGTTAATCCAAATGTTTCTAATTTTGATGCAGAAAGTAAAATTGACGATTGAGCAATATTCTCAATAATTTGACCTCTATTTAAACGTTTATTAATAATAATTCCCTCAAGACCATTAGTCAATTCATTAAAAGCATCACAATCAAAACCATTTCCAATGATGTTTAATTGATAATCTTTTATAACTTCAAGGTGGTTAATTCTTAGAAACTTCCATACAGCAATTATAAAAGAATAATTTTTACGCTGAATAAAATCACCAATTACTACTATTTGTTTTTTACGTTCAGCAATAGGATAATCAAAGAAAAAATTGGAAACAATGTTGTGCAAAACAACTATTTTATCTTGCGGTTGATTTTTAAAACCAAAAGAATGTTCTTTGGCAAATTGACTTACAAAAAAAACTTTTTTAGCAGTTGTTGTTATATCAATAATTGCTTTAAGGTCAGTACTTGAAAACTGTTTGGGATAAAAAACTAACCCCGAAGTATGTTCTGTATGAAACAAATTTTTATTAAACTTTTTTGCAATTTTAGGAGCAACAACCCCAGCAGATAAAAGTGCATGCGAATGAATAATATCAAAAGTTAAATTGTTTTTCTTTATTTTTTTAATTGTTTTTTTTACTAAAACTGAATAATACAACTTCTTTAAAAAAGGAGCATAAATATTAACGCCTATTTTATAAACGGGTATTCCATCAAAATTATAAACCTCATCTTTAATAATTTTACCTTTCAACGTATCTTTAAACGATCCATTTAACTGAGGAGAGACAACCACAACATTGTGTCCAAAGTATTGAAGCATTTTAGCTTGCTCATGAACAAACGACCCATTTGTTGGATTGTTTGGCGACGGATACCAAGAACTTACAATCAAAATTGATGGCTTATTTTTCATGAATCCCGATGTTTAACTGGTTTATAAAAATTTTAGGAAACTCTGTAAATAAATAAAAAGAAGGTTTATGAAAAAAAGCTT
>JAKQEZ010000056.1 GCA_029558435.1 Bacteroidota bacterium | reverse complement strand
TTGTATTTTGGAAAGCTTCAACAAGGAAGTGAACGAAAACATGAAGTTTGAAGACGTTCGCGATGTTTTACGAACGATAATAAACAAGGGCGGGGTTTACTTTACTTTCTCATCAAGAAATAAAGTGAACGAGAACTTGGTGAGGATAGGTGGTACTATGGTAGATTTATTGATGATTAACTAACAACAGCAACGACAACCAATTAAAAACAACAAACGATATGAAAACAAGATTATCACAATGGTACGAAGAAATGACAGCCGAAATGACCGAACAAGAATTAGCAGCAGGTATTTGCAACGGTGATGTTGATTGCCCTGAATGGTTAGCTTATAGCCCAACTACTGCAATAGGTTTTGCAATATGGGACAATGAAGTTTCTGACGGTACAACAAAACTAATTGATTTAGAAACCGAATAATATGATGAAAATAGAAGAAATAAGGGCGTTTTTAACAGAACGCACTCTTTTAACTCAACGAGGTTTGAGTTTAGAAAGTGGCATATCTGACAGTCTTTTAGGCAAGATTTTAAGAGGTCAAAGAAATATGACCGAAGATGTTTCTTCCAAATTAGAGCCGATACTTCGCAAGTACGGTTTTAAATAGCAGTTAACACCGATATATTTACAACAACAACAACAACCAATTAAAAAAACAAATGTTATGAAACCCTACAAAGCAAAGCTAAAACACGACCATGGAATCGTGTACATCAGAGTTATGGCCAGAAACGAGCGCGAAGCAATTAGACGAATTTGCGACTCTGAATTGTGTCCAGAAATGGCTATTGAAAAAATCATCGAAATAAAGTAAGCTATGAAAACAAACATTAAAAGCCGAATCATACTTGGCGGCTGTTATGCACCCGGGCGTTTTATACGTGAACACAAGAGCGTTGTTTTATCGGGCTATTTCTGCACATCCAGTTCCGCTGGGGATTGGACTGGTTATTTCGTGCAAAAATTTGGTGGCAAATATGGGCTGTTCATGTTTAGTCAGGAGAATCGGTGGCCATCAGGCGGATATGATTTATACGTGGACGAAAAAGCCATTGGATTTTATCTTGAAAAACCGAACAAAGAAACAGTTGAGCAATTTATCATTGATTATTTTGAGCTATGAAAACAACAGAAAGGAAAAGATTGGAAAAAATCAAATTAAATTTTGCCGATTATTCGGAATCGTTACAATGGGTTGAATTAAAGGCAAAAGGGTTTAAATCTGTAAATGAATTTTACGCAAGTGATGAATATAAATCGGCATACCTGTTAATTCGGAAGATGTACGAAGTAGAACAGGCTGCTTTTGCCAAAAAAGGAATGGCAGAACTTAAAAAGGCAGGGTTAAAAATTGGGGATAAAGTCGCTTACGATTTTGTTTCTCCTTACTTTAATGTTGAAGCATATACTGGAAAAATAATTGAAAGAATGGGTATTCCATACGTTCAATTAGATTCTGGGCAAAAAACAATGTCTGGCAAAAAGTCTGTTCGTTGGCACAAAGGTTTTGTTCGGGTGTCTTAAATGCACCCTAACACCGATATATGTACAACAACAACAACCAATTTAAACAAACAAAATCATGAAAACACTAAAAACAAACATTTTAATTCCGGCTGTGGCATTATGTATTGCCGGGGTTCTCATTGTAGGTAAAAATTTCTGGATCGGGGTCTCGCTGCTTGTTGTGGCGTTGATTTTGACAGTATTTGTTTATGTGAGA
>JAKQEZ010000055.1 GCA_029558435.1 Bacteroidota bacterium | reverse complement strand
AAACCATTTTATAAATACCAAAGGTCGAAACGACCTTGTTATTCATAACGGACAAAATGCAAACTCGACAGTTGGCGTAATTCTCGAAGCTAAAAAGCCGACCAACAAAGCTGAAATGATTACTACCAAAAAACTGAATGCAAAAGCATTTCAGGAATTGGTTTTGTATTACCTACGAGAAAGAATTACACACAAAAATCTTGAAGTAAAACATTTGGTGGCGACCAACATAAACGAATGGTTCATTTTTGACGCTACCCTATTCGACAGACTTTTTGCACAAAACAAAAATCTTGTAAAACAATTCATAGACTTTGAAGAAGGACGATTGGCAGACACCAAAACCGATTTTTTCTACATGCAAATTGCCGAGCCATTTATTGACAGCATCACTTCTGAAATTGAATTTACTTACTTTAACATTCAGGATTTTCAGAAACCGTTACGCAATGCCGACAAAGCAGACGATAATTCGCTGATTGCTTTATTCAAACTTCTTTCACCAGAACATCTTTTAAAACTTCCGTTTACCAACGACAGCAACAGCCTTGATAAACGCTTTTATAGCGAGTTGTTGCACATTATCGGCTTGACCGAAACCAAAGAAGGAAGCAAAAAACTGATTGAACGAAACAAAGCAGGTGAACGCCACACAGGGACAATTCTTGAAGATGCGATTATTCAACTTGACAGTTTGGATAAACTTAGCAGACTTGAAAAACCAAACCAATTCGGAAACACACAGCAAGAAAGACTTTTTAGTGTTGCCCTTGAACTTTCAATCACTTGGATAAACCGCATTTTGTTTTTAAAGTTGTTGGAAGCCCAACTCATCACCTATCACAAAGGCGACAAATCGTATTCGTTTCTCAACCTTGATAAAATCAAGAATTATGACGACCTGAACAGCTTGTTTTTTCAGGTGTTGGCTCGCAAGTATGACGAACGAAACGAAGATGTAAAAAAGATTTTCGAGAAAGTTCCTTATCTCAATTCTTCGCTTTTCGAGCCGACTGATATTGAACAGGTTACTTTGTTTATCAGCAATCTGAAAGACGATAAAAATATTCCAGTCATTTCTTCCACCGTTCTAAAAGACAAACAAGGAAAAAAGCGAACAGGAAATTTAACCACACTTGAATATCTCTTTGAGTTTTTAGATGCTTACGACTTTGGAGCAGAAGGCGGAGAAGAAATTCAGGAAGACAACAAAACCCTGATTAACGCTTCTGTTCTCGGTTTGATTTTCGAGAAAATAAACGGCTACAAAGACGGTTCGTTTTTCACACCGGGTTTCATCACAATGTATATGTGCCGTGAAACCATTCGCAAAGCGGTGGTGCAGAAATTCAACGAAACCAAAAAATGGAACTGCAACAACATTGAAGAACTTTACGACAAAATTGAAGACCGAAAAGAAGCCAACAAAATTGTAAACAGCATCAAGATTTGCGACCCTGCCGTTGGTTCAGGACACTTTTTAGTTTCGGCACTCAATGAAATGATAGCCGTTAAAAACGACTTGAAAATTCTGCAAGACCGAGACGGCAAACGCTTGAAAGAATATCAAGTTGAAGTAGTAAATGATGAACTAATTGTAACAGACGAAGAAGGCGAACTTTTTGAATACAACCCAAGCAACAAAGAAAGTCAGCGAATTCAAGAAACCCTTTTCCACGAAAAGCAAACCATTATTGAAAACTGCCTTTTTGGTGTGGACATCAATTCCAATTCGGTAAAAATTTGCCGTTTGCGTTTGTGGATTGAACTATTGAAAAACGCCTATTACAAAAGCAGCACAGAACTTGAAACGCTTCCAAATATTGACATCAACATAAAATGCGGGAACTCTTTAGTAAGTCGTTTTGCAATTGATGCCGATTTAAAACAAGCACTCAAAAAAAGTAAATGGTCAATTGACAGCTATCGAATAGCCGTTGACACATACCGAAACGCTGAAAGCAAGGAACAAAAAAGAGAAATGGAACGACTGATAGCTGACATTAA
>JAKQEZ010000051.1 GCA_029558435.1 Bacteroidota bacterium | reverse complement strand
AATGTGGACCTTATTGCACTTAAAATACCAAAAACACATAAAGGCAACACACGGAGCGCATGGTTCGGGCAATCTAAAAACGGGAGCTCAAGGACAAGATGTTTATATTGAAGTGCCTCTAGGTACAATAGCTAAAGATGCTGATACGGGTGAAGTGTTGTTTGAAATTACTGAACACGGAGAAGAACAAATTATTCAACGTGGAGGTAGAGGTGGATTGGGAAACAATCATTTTAAATCGGCAACCAATCAAACGCCGCGCTATGCACAACCGGGTGAACCTGGAGAAGAAGGTTGGAAAATTTTAGAGTTAAAAGTTTTGGCCGATGTTGGTTTGGTAGGCTTTCCAAATGCTGGAAAAAGTACCTTGTTATCCGTAGTTTCAGCTGCAAAACCAGAAATTGCCAATTATCCGTTTACAACCTTGCGTCCTAATTTAGGAATGGTATCCTACCGCGATCACCGTTCGTTTATTATGGCCGATATCCCAGGTATTATTGAGGGAGCTCACGCAGGTAAAGGCTTAGGTTTGCGCTTCTTGCGTCATATCGAGCGTAATTCGTTGTTGTTGTTTATGGTGCCTATTGATAGTGATGACATCAAAAAAGAATATGAAACATTGCTCAACGAATTGAAACAATACAACCCAGAATTGTTGCACAAAGAACGTATTTTAGCCATTACAAAATCGGATATGTTGGACGATGAACTAATTGCTGAGGTGAAAAAAACATTGCCCAAAATTCCTACTGTGTTCATTTCATCGGTTGCAGGAAAAGGTATTACAGAATTGAAAGATTTAATTTGGAAACACTTATCAAATGATTGATTGGCTCGAAGCAATTGATAGAAACATTGTTCTAACCATCAACAGTTGGAATTCGCCCTTGATGGACGATATCATGTGGACCTTTTCTGCCTCAATTACTTGGATTCCGCTCTATCTTTTTTTAATTTATTTGGGATTTAAAAAATTAGGGTGGAAAAAAACCTTATTATTCATCGGTTCTGTGCTATTAGCTGTTGGTTGCACCGATTTTATTTGCTCGGGAATTATCAAAGAAACTGTACAGCGTTACCGGCCATCGCATAATTTATTGTTAACCAATTCTTTGCATTTCTTTCAATTTGAAGATGGAAGCTACTACAAAGGCGGTCAATACGGTTTTGTGTCTTCACATGCTGGAAATTTTTTCACTATTGCGTGGACAGCAGGATGGATACTTCAAGCACATTACAAACGCTTGTTGCCCACGTTATTAATTTTGGCGACCATTATTTCTTATAGCCGCATTTATTTAGGTGTTCATTATTTATCCGACATCATCGGAGGATTTTTAGTAGGAACAACGGTGGCCATACTTGTTTACCGCTATTTCTATTTAAAATTTGAAAAAAGAATTACTGACGAAAATTAATTTTTCAATTTACGTCTGTTTCTTTCTTTGATAATCAAGCTTAATTCACGACCAGTTTGTCCAGCAACCGATGTGTTTTCATCCGCTCTGCGCAATAAATACGGCATTACTTCTTTGATTGGACCATAAGGCACATATTTGGCAACATTGTATTCCAATTTGGATAAGTTGTATGAAATATGATCACTCATTCCCAATAATTGCGCAAAATAAATGCGTGAATCGTTATGTTGAATTCCTTTTTTATCCATTAGTTCAGCTAAAAACTGAGCACTTTCTTCGTTGTGAGAGCCTGCACACAAAGCAACGTGGTCTATTTCGTTTACAATGTATTCCAAAGCCAAGTTATAGTCTTTGTCGCACGCATTTTTATCCGGTTGAATGGGCGAAGAATATCCTTTTTTAGCAGCACGCTCACGTTCTTTTTCCATGTAAGCGCCACGTACTAATTTCACACCGTAATGAAAACCTTCATTTTTTGCAAGGGTAATTTCTTCTTTTAAAAATGCCAAACGATCGTGGCGATACATTTGAATGGTATTGTAAACAATTGCAGTTTCTTTGTTAAATAGACGCATCATATCCAAAGTAATTCTGTCTATTGTTGTTTGAATCCACGTTTCTTCTGCATCAATAAAAACTGGAATTTTATTATCGTATGCTGCTTTGCAAATGCGTTCCACACGAGCAACAACGTGTTTGTATTCTTCCAATTCAATATTGTTGAGGTTATCTACTGTTCGGTTGGCTTTTTCTAAAATTTCAAAACGTGCAATTCCCGTAACTTTAAATACAGCAAATGGAATAAATGCATTGTTTTTTCCTTTTAAAATGGTTGCAATAATTTCGTTTGTAGTATGCTCAAAATCTTCTTCCGATGTTTTTCCTTCTACCGAATAGTCCAATATTGTTCCTATACCGAATTTCCCTAGTGTTTGGATTTTTTCATCGCACCCATCAATGGTTTCACCACCACAAAATTGAGCAAAGATTGTTTTTTTAATCAAGCCTTTAATTGGGAGACCAATCGCCAATGCAAAATTGGTCAACGGTTTTCCAATTTTCACCAAATTTCTATTACCAATTAACTTAAATAATTGGTAAGCTCTGTTTAAATCAGCATCCGATTTACTTTCAAATGCTACTTGTGTATTTTCAAACGATATCATAATGCAAATGTATCAAATTTTACAATTGCAAAGAATTGTTAAAGCCCCCTATTTTTTAGTTGAAAATCACCCCAACTTTTGCAATGCTAAAATGAATGAAATGTTAAAGGGTGTTAATAGTATTTTTGTAACTACCATAAAATCAGTTACTAAAATGTTTTAGTAAGTTGTGTATTGCAAAAAAACGGTAGCAATCTTACCCATTCGTCGAAAGTATTAGTTACCAATGCTTTACCCTAATTTTGTAGGGTTATACAAAAAAAATTAGCGATGATTAGATTTAATACAATTTTAGCCAACACAACAAAAGTGGCATTCTCTTCTTTGGTTATGTTGGGCTCAGCTGCTTCATTTGCGCAAACAATGGAGTTTACCTTAGATGCAAACAATGTTTTTCCAACCTTATCCAATGGAGCAATAAAGTTTGGAGACATTGATGGCGATGGCGACTTAGATATTTTTATGTCTGGAAAAAATGGGTACGATTATTATTCTCAAATTTATGTGAATAATGACGGCGTTTTTACGTTGCAAACAGGCACTACAATTACACCATTAGCCAATTCTTCTGCTCAATTTATTGATGTTGAAAACGATGATGATTTAGATTTAATAGTTGCCGGTAGAGGTGAGGATGGAGTTGTAACAGAACTTTATCTAAACGATGGACAAGGTAACTTTACCTTATCAACAGCTAACACATTTACAAAAATGGAGTATGGATTTATTCTTGTAGCCGACGTTAATGACGATGGATTCTCAGATATTTTTGTAGCAGGAAGTAATGGAATATCTGGAAAATCAAATCTTTACATTAATGATGGAACAGGTGTGTTTACTGCAGCAACAACATCTATTCCCAATTTAGGCGAAGAAAGTTTTGGTGACTTTGCAGACGTGGATAACGACGGCGATATTGATTTGTTTATTTCTGGTAGAGACAACTCGTTTTCTATAGTAACTCAATTATATAAAAACGATGGCCATGGTAATTTTACACTAGAGCAAGGCACAAATTTTAGAAGCATTATGTATGGCGATGCAAAATTTGCAGACATAACAGGTGATGGATGGGTAGATTTAGTTACTTCTGGAAAAAATGATGATTTTGCCAATGAAAAAAATATTTATTTCAACCAAGGAGACGGTACTTTCCTTTTAAATGGCAATTCATCAATCACATCAGCAGCAAATGGCAAAATTGAATTTTTAGATGCTGATAGAGATGGTGACTTGGATTTATTGTTAACTGGTGAAAGTGGTGGTAACATGTTGGCAACTATCTATGCAAACCAAAATGGCGAAGGTATTTTTACAGTTAATGATGCTTATAATTTAACAGGTGTAAGTGAAGGTGCTGTTGCAGTTGGTGATGTAAATGGAGATGGCAGTGCGGATATTTTAATTTCAGGAATACAAACAAATAGTGCAAATTTCTCTGGTTTGTATATCAATGAAACATGTTTTGATTCATTTTTAGATCAAGAAACATTGGCGGATATTAATGCTAATTGTGCAGTAGAATCGGTTACGCCTCCAACAGCAACAACGTGTAATGGAACAATTAATGGGACAACTTCAACAACTTTCCCAATTACAACGCCTGGAACTACAGTAATTGCTTGGAGTTTTGACGATGGTAACGGATTTACAGCAGTTTTAGAACAACGTGTAATTATTGCTTTAATCAACGCAAATGTTGTATTAACTGGAACTACGTTAGAAGTAGCAGCAGACCCAGCAACGCACACTTTCCAATGGATTAATTGTGCAGATGAAACACCAATTGATGGTGCAACAAGCGCAACTTTTACTCCATCAACATCTGGAAATTACAAAGTAGTTGTCTCAAACGGAGATTGTTCTAAAACATCTAGTTGTAAATTTGTAAACGTATTGGGAATTGATGACTTAGCAACTGAACAATTAAACGTTTATCCTAACCCAAGTGAAACGGGTGTTTTCAACTTGTCAAATGTGCCAACTAATGCTACAATTGAAGTATTGTCTTTAACGGGCAACGTTATTTACACAGCAACTGCATCGAGCAACCAACATGCAGTTAACTTAACAAATGAAGCAAACGGCGTTTATATTTTACAAGTAAATGGTAGCAACCACACTAAAATTGTAAAAAAATAATACCAATTAGCATTTTAATAGTTGAAGGCTGTTCATTTTTTGGACAGCCTTTTTTGTATCGCATTTTTTTGTAACTTCGATTTTATTTAGCACCATGATTACACTCCAAAATATAAATTGTCCTATTGAAATTGGTAGCATCCTCGATTCATCATTTTCCCAATTCATACAAACAAACTATGCTCAATCAAAAATTGTGATAATGGTGGATGAAAATACCCACGAACATTGCTTGGATTATTTAATCACTTCTTTTGATTTTTTAACCACTGCCGAGGTGATGATGTTGCCTTTTGGCGAAGAAAATAAAACCTTGGATGTGTGCATGCAGGTGTGGGAAGCTCTTTCCGAATATGGCATTGGTCGCAGGGATTTAATCATCAACCTAGGTGGAGGAGTGGTAACAGATATGGGAGGTTTCATTGCTTCGATTTATAAACGAGGTATTGATTTTATCCATATTCCAACTACCTTGCTAGGCATGATTGATGCTGCAATTGGTGGTAAAAATGGTGTAGATTTAGGAGCATATAAAAATCAATTGGGTGTTTTTCGTTTTCCAAAAGCATTATTTATCGACAAAGCATTTTTGCATTCATTACCCGAAAAAGAAATGGTGAATGGTTATGCCGAAGCGTTAAAACATGCTCTCATTAAAGATGTTGATTTGTGGGAGCAGCTAACAGAAATTGAAGATTTATTAGAACTAACCAACGATGAATTTTTAGCAAAAATTGCAACCATTAAGGTGGACGTAGTCAATGAAGACCCGCAAGAAAAAGGAATTCGAAAAATTTTAAATTTTGGACACACCATGGGGCACGCCATTGAAGGCTATTTTTTATCAGGCGAACCTATCGATCATGGTCACAGTGTGGCACTGGGAATGTTGGCAGAAAGTTTTATTTCTGTAAAATTAGGCAAGCTGTCGCAAGATGATTTTGCCGATATCGAGCAAGTATTGTTGAGTTGGTATCCTGTTCCGGTCATTCCAATGGATGATTTTCCAGTTATAGTGGAACTGCTCTACAACGATAAGAAAAACCACTCGGGAAAAATACAATGTTGTTTATTGGAAGCAATTGGAAGTTGCTTGTTCGACCAACCCGTGAGTGAAGAATTGTTTATGGATTCGTTGGTGTATTTAATGAGTAAAACATCCGCTTCTTTGAACTAAAAAAGAGAGCCATTTTGACTCTCTTTACATTGTGCCCACGACCAGATTCGAACTGGTACACCTACTGGCACCACCCCCTCAAGATGGCGTGTCTACCAATTCCACCACGTGGGCCTTGCGACGTCGCAAATATATACAATTAATGGTTTGTTTTAAAACTCCAATTGGTTTTTTCAATAAAATTGATGCAAGTTGTGAGATTTAAATTCAACTAAAATCAGCTTTTAAACTCATATCCAGACTTTTAAAAGAATGGGTGAGAGCTCCAACAGAAATAAAATCTACACCTGTTTCTGCATAAGCACGTATGTTATCGAGGGTAATTCCTCCCGATGCTTCCACTTCAAATTGTTGAGGAATGGTAGGTAATACAGCTTTTATTTGTTCTGGCGTAAAATTATCCAACATGATACGATCAACCTGACCAACAGCCAACACTTGTTGCAATTCATCAGCATTGCGCACTTCAATTTCAATTTTTAAAGCTTTGTGATTACTTTTCAAATAATTGTTGGTACGCTCAATAGCTTGTTGAATGCCACCAGCATAATCAATATGGTTGTCTTTTAGCATCACCATATCATACAAGGCAAAGCGATGGTTGTGTCCACCACCAATTTTCACAGCCCATTTTTCCAATAAACGTACACCAGGTGTTGTTTTTCGGGTGTCCAACAATTTTGTATCACAACCTTCAATGCGTTTTACAATTTCATGAGTTTGCGTAGCAATACCGCTCATGCGTTGCATAAAGTTCAATACCAATCGTTCGGTAGCCAAAATAGATTGCGATTTCCCTTCAATTTCAAAGGCAATTTGTCCAGGTTCCACTCTTGCACCATCGTTGATAAAGCAAGTCATTTTTAGTGAGTCATCATAGCGTGAAAAAATATGTTTTGCTAATTCAACACCTGCCAAAATCCCTTTGTCTTTGATGATTAATTTTGCTTTACCAATAGCATCAGCTGGCACACAAGCCAAACTTGAATGGTCGCCATCTCCTAAATCTTCCTCTAATGCGTTGTCAATAATTTGGTTAAGTGCTTCTATTTGTGCCGATGTAAATTCCATGTTTAATCTTTTTCGATGGTAATGCTTTCTATTTTGTATTCGCTATTAACAGCTTTAAAGTGCATTGTAATTCGGTATTTGGCGCTACTACATTGTAGGGAACCAATGGCAAAAGTGTCGGTCTCCGATTCGCTACTTTTGAATGTGTAATTGAATGAAGTAGTTCCTTTACCATTAAAAAAATCTTTTAGAACCAACACTGCTTGTGATTTGGAGTAAATTCCTTCTTTTCCTAAGATATTAAGTAACACCTTGTCTTTGGTGTAGGATACAATGGTTTCAGCATTTTTTTGATCAAATGCAACATCTAATTTTGAAAACGGAACACCTTGTTGGGGCAACATTAACAAAATGGAGGTAATGAAAACAAATAGATATTTCATGATGTTTTATTTGCGGGTATTCATACAAAAAATGTGCCGTTAAAATATGTTAACAAAATTAAATTGAAACAATGTAGTGTACTGAAAATAAGTAATTTGAATTATTTCATTTTCTTTTGCATATTTTCTCTAATTTCTTTCATGAAGTTAGAAGCATACACAAAATCCAAAATTTCTTGGTTATCAGTTGTTAAAATGGTGTTTTTGTCTCCTTCCCACCATTTTTGACCTTTGTAAATAAACATAACACGATCACCTATTTCAATCACCGAGTTCATGTCGTGAGAAATGACAATGGTTGTCATGTTGTACTCATAAGTAATTTCCTGAATTAATCCGTCAATTACAATGGATGTTTTGGGGTCCAACCCAGAGTTCGGTTCATCGCAAAACAAATATTTTGGATGCATGGCAATGGCTCTGGCAATGGCAATACGTTTTTGCATACCACCACTACATTCAGAAGGAAATAGTTTATTTTTACCAGTTAAGTTGACGCGGTCCAAACAAAAATTAGCACGATCCAAACGTTGTTTGTGTGTTTGATTGGTAAACATTTTTAGTGGAAACATAACGTTTTCTTCCACCGTCATTGAGTCAAAAAGTGCTGAGCCTTGAAATAACATCCCGATTTCTTTACGAACTTCAGTTTTTTCTTGGCGAGACATGGTCACAAAATTTTTGCCTGCAAATAAAATTTCACCGCTATCAGGTGTGTGCAATCCAACGATGTTTTTTGCCAATACCGATTTTCCACTTCCCGATTGACCAATAATCATATTGACTTTTCCCTGATGGAATTCGGCATTGATATCAAACAAAATTTGATTGCCATTAAATGTTTTATTGAGGTGTTTAACTTCAATCATTACAGTAACATTAATTGAGTTAAAATTAAATTAAATACCAAAACAGTTATACTGTTGGTAACCACTGCTTGAGTGGCTGCTTTTCCTACTTCCAATGCTCCTCCTTTTGTGTAATATCCATAAAATGAAGCAATTGAAACGATGATGAAGGCAAATACAACTGATTTTGTCAATGCATAGGTAACTTCAAATGTTTTAAAGAAGGCACGAATACCATAAACGTAATCTTCTGTTGAACCCATGTCAGAAATAACTAATGCTATCCACCCACCACAAATACTTAAAAACATTGAAATAGTCACCAATATGGGAAAGAAAATCAATGCTGCAACAATTTTTGGTAAAACCAAGTATGCCAGTGAGTTAACCCCCATAATTTCCAATGCGTCAATTTGTTCGGTGATGCGCATTGTTCCAATCTCAGAAGAAATGTTAGAACCAACTTTACCTGCCAAAATAAGCGACATGATGGTTGGCGAAAATTCCAAAATGGTAGTGGAACGAGTAATGTATCCAATCGTATAGGCAGGCAACAATGGGCTATCCATATTCGAAGCAATTTGCAAGGCAATAACTGCTCCAATAAATACCGACATGATGGCAACGATGGAAATGGAACTCAATCCAATGATTTGAATTTCATCAAATACACGTTTTCTAAATACACTCCACTTTTCGGGTTTGGAAAAAACAATCCATAACATCCGAAAGTAGATACCAATATTTTCAAATAGTTTTTTTATCACGGAGTGCTAAATTAATGTTATATTTTCTTTCATTTGCATTTTCTGACAAAAAATCCAATTTAATGGACAAGACTACAAAGATAAAAAAAGTATTAACTAAATACGTGCCCAATGAAACAGAAGATTATTTGGCTTCGTTGTTTGCTTTGTATCCTGTTAGTTTTAAAATAGTTGCTCCACGAAAAACAAAGTTGGGAGATTTCAGAATTTCTTCCAGCACTTCCATTCCTCAAATTACAGTCAACGGAGATTTGAATGAATTTGCTTTTTTGGTAACAACAATACACGAGTTTGCACACCTAAAAACGTGGATGGAACATAAAAATAGAGTGAAACCACATGGTACGGAATGGAAAAAAAATTTCATTCAGTTAATGTTGCCCATCATCGAACTTAAAATTTTGCCTAAAGATGTTGAAATTGCGCTAATCAATTCATTTGCAAACATGAAGGCTTCATCTTGTAGCGATATTCAACTCAATAGAACGTTAAAAAAATACGATAAATTCGCAGAAAGTGAGGTAACACTCGAAAAACTACCAAAATATGCTAACTTTACACTTGGTGTAAGAGCGTATAAAAAAGGAGAATTAAGACGGACACGGTATTTGTGCACGGATTTACATTCTGGAAAACAATACCTTATACATAAATTAGCAACTGTAGAAAAAATTGAAAATGAACAATAATAATCGTTATGCCGTTATCATGGCGGGTGGAGTAGGAAGCAGATTTTGGCCTTTGTCAACGCCAGAACGTCCGAAACAATTTATTGATGTGTTGGGAATAGGAAAAACGTTGATTCAAATGACGTATGAGCGCTTGTTGAACATTGTTCCCGAACAAAATATTTTTGTTTTAACCAATCAATCCTATGTGGAAATGATTCAACAACAGTTGCCCAATATGGAACGAAACAGGATTTTAACAGAACCTATGCGTAAGAATACTGCTCCTTGTATTGCTTATGCAGCGGCTAAAATTCAGCTGTTAGACAGAGATGCATGTATGATTGTTTGTCCTTCTGACCATTTGATAATGAAAGACGATGAGTTTAAAAACACCATCGAAAAAGCAGTGCTAAATGCCGAGCAAAACGATAAAATTGTAACACTGGGAATAAAGCCAACTCGCCCCGACACAGGTTATGGTTACATCGAGTTTGATAAAACTAAAAATGCACAAATAGGTGAAACTACCGAAGTGTTGCAATTTAGAGAAAAACCCAACTTAGAAACCGCAGAATTGTTTGTGAAATCGGGTAATTTTTATTGGAATTCTGGCATTTTTGTGTGGAAATCAACAACCATTCTTAATGCATTGGAAACGTATCAAAAAGATTTGTTTGATTTGTTTTGTGCCGACTTAAAACACTACAATACAGCAGGTGAGCAACAATTTATTGACGATGCTTTTACAGCTTGTCAGGATATTTCAATTGACTATGCTGTGATGGAAAAAGCTAACAATGTAGATGTGGTTTTAGCAAGTTTTGATTGGAGTGATTTGGGAACTTGGAAAAGTTTATACGAGCATTGCGACAAGGATATTTACAACAATTCAATTATTGGCGAAAACGTTCATACTTTTAACGTTAAAAATTGTTTTGTCAACGTGCCCAACGATAAAGTAGTAATGATTGACGGGTTGAAAAACTACATTGTAGTTGAATCTGATAAAGCGTTAATGATTTTAAAAAGTGAAAATGAACAAGAATTGAAAAACTATTTAAAAGCCATTGAAGGTAAATAAAACATAGTTTTTGATGAAATAGTTATGAGATGGAGTACTGCAAATGCTCCATTTCTTTTTCTGCTAAAATTTTAGTGCCAACAGCTTTGAATCCTAATTTTAGATACAATTTTTTTGCTGAAGGATTATCTTTATCAACCAATAAACCCAATGGTTGATTGCGTTTAGCTACATATTCTTCTTGTAAAAAATGCAATAATTGCGAGCCAATTCCTCTTCCTTGAAACTGAGGGTTTACACCAATGCAATCAATATAGAACTCACCAGCTTGGGTTTCATCTTCGGGCGCAAATACTTTGTGAAAATGTTTGTTGATGAACGCTGCAACTGGTTTTCGCAATGCATGAAGGTGTGCCCCATCATACACCAATGCAACACCGCCAACACGATTGTCAATTTCAACTACCCAACAATTTTGAAACGAATATTGGTTGTTTTCTTCTTGGCACAATTGAGTTAAGAAATTTAAAGCTTGCCCATAGTCGTTTTGCCCAATAAAATGATACACAATATCCTCCATTGCTAATAATAACAAAGGTGCAATTGCTGTTGCGTCAGCTGCGGTTGCTTTACGAATTAACATAGTACAAAATTAATAAAATGCATCAACGTACCAAGTTGACGTGCCCAACATGCTTGTGTTCGTTGTCTAACAAATCTTTATAAGAAATTTTCCAAGTATAGGTGCCGTCTTGACAAATTTTACCTTTATAGGTGCCGTCCCAACCAATTTGTAGGTCTTTAGAAGTAAAAATCAATTCTCCCCAACGGTTAAAAATATTCATTTCAAAATTGCGGATATTGCCTCCAATAGCTAAAAACTGACCATTAAATTCATCTCCATCGGGCGAAAAAGTGTTGGGAACATACAACAAAGGGTCAAAATAAAGATGAACACTGTCGGTTGCTTGGCATCCATTCTCGTCGATAAACGTTACAACATAGGTGTAATTACTAGGAGGAGTGGCAATAGTTTGAGTGCACATCACACAATTTAAGTACTCACTCGGGTGCCAATAAACAGTACCGGTTGAACTAGGTTTTGCCGATAAATAGGCTTGATCGCCTTCCAACAAATATTGATCGGGGCTTGCAATTACGTGTGGTTGAGGAAACAAATTTACAAAAACAGTGTCGGTTATGGAACATCCATATTGATCGGTTCCTTGCACTACATAATGCGTTGGAACTGTAGGTTTTGCAATAACTGAAGAAGTGTGGGTATTGCTCAATCCTTGTGGTGGCGACCAAAGATAGGCTTGTGCTCCAACGGCAAACAATTGCACCGATTCTCCGGGACAAACAATAGTGTCATGATATGCTTGCACATAAGGGTGAATGGAAATTACTTCTATATCTTCATACACTGTTCCGCAAACATTGGTAAATGCAACGGTGTAGGTGATGTTTTGTTCTACAGTTGTTTGAACAGTTGTTCCAGTTGTTGTGTTTAAATTGGTTGCTGGCGACCACAAATAGCTTTCTGCTCCGCCAACTGTAATTGTTTTAGGTTCTCCAAAACAAGCAAAAACTGTATCAGGAGCTATTGGAATAGGTAAATACATTAAATCGACCTTCACCGAATCGTTGAGCTGACAATTGTTACCATAAAATGCAGTTACTTGATAGGTTGTTGGCGTTGTTGGCGTTGCTGTTGGCGTTGGCGTTGTTGGATTGGTGAGTGTTGCAGTTGGTGACCAACTATAATTGGTTGCTCCAGAAACGTATAATGTTGCTGATGTTCCAACACATATTGTGGTGTCAGGAGAAAGTGTTAAAGTTGGGATATCATAAAACTCCACTTTTACAGAATCTTTGTTGTGGCAACCGTTGGCATCCGTTCCTGTTACGTAGTAATATTGTGGAATTGTAGGTGTTGCAGTAGCACTTCCATCGGTATTTGCCACGAGAGTAGAATGTGGTAGCCACGTTGGTTGCATATTGCCATCAGGTACTAGTTGAACGCCTGCACCCTTGCAAATAGTGGTGTCGTCCACCAAAATTATTTCAGGCAAAGGGTTGACGGTTACATAAATACTATCGGTGCGCTCAAAGCATTCGTTGCCAACCGTTACGTAGTAATACATGCTGTTTGGAGGTGAAACTTTAACGGTGGCACTAGTTGTATTGTTGATGTATTGATTAGGCGACCAGCTATAGGTTGTCCCTCCAGAAGCGGTAATGGTGATGCTATCGTTTTTACAAATCGAAACGGCATCTGCTAGGTCAATGATTGGTTCGTTTATAACTTCAATAATGATGGAATCATCAATAGCACAACCCGCATTAAAATTCATGCTCACGTGATAAACAGTAGTTTCTGTTGGTGTAGCTATAGGATTGGGAATATTGGGATTATTCAATGAAGCAGCAGGTGTCCATGTATAACCAATTCCTCCTGTTGCGTTGAGTTGAATAGAACCTCCGTTGCAAACAGAAGTGTTGGCGCTCAACGAATAGGGCATACCCAACTGAAATTTAAACGCAGCTAGGTTGCAATTGGGGCTGTTGTTGGTGGTTGACCAAACTCCTGGAGTAGTTGTAAAACCATTGTCAATTCCCGAACAAGCAGCACACACCGCATGGTAAACTGCTCCCGATTTATCAAAACGGCAAGTACCTCCATCCACGTGGTTGTAATATCCTGTTGTGCCACCCATATAAGTTGCGTACACCAAATTGGTAGCATCTTGACTTAAAATGGCTAAATAAAAATTTGACCCGTTGGTTGTAGATTGATAGGCGTCTGATGTCACAGGAAATCCATTAGATGAACTATTTGTAGCCTGACTTCCATTCACATTCACAACACCTCCCCAACCGGCAAAGAAAATATCGTAGCAGTCAGAAATTAAAAACGCAGTGGGAGAAATTTCGGGATGTCCAGTGCCTGCACCTATCATGGTTGTCCATTGCACAGCAGTTAGTGCATTGTTGTATTTTTGGATAAATTGTCCCGAATTGGCATTGCCATATTTGCCTGCGCTGATGGTCCATGCGGATTCACTTTGTCCAAAAACATACACAAAATCATCGATGTCTAAACTCACAAAATAACTTTGATCGTATTCGCTTTGTCCTAAATAAGTTCCTGCCAATACCGCACCAGTTGTGGCATTCAACTTTAAAATATAACCATCCCTATCGCCGTTAAATGAAGGATCGAATCCTGTTAATGTAAAATCCGATGAAGACGTTCCTCCTGTTACAAATGCCTCTCCTGCAGATGAAAGTGCAATGGAATTTCCTGTTTCAACGCCAGAGCCACCAAAATAAGATGACCACAACAGTTGGGTTAAATCACTATTTAAACTAAACACAACAATATCTTGCGAGCCGTTTAATGTGGAACCATTTGTTACAGGAAAATCAGCCGATTGGGTATGCGAAGCTACCAATACATCATTGCCATGAAGGATGATTTCGCCTCTAAATTGATCGCCGTAGTTGAATTTCAAAGTACTGGTGTTTAGTCCATCAATGCTAGAACCACCAACATAAGTCGAAGCCAATAGTTGTGTTCCCGATGCGTTGAATTTTACAATATAAAAATCAGAACCGTTGAATTTTAAGGAGTTTTCAACGGTTGTTGCACCACCATTAAAGGTGCTTTGATAAGGCGTTGCTCCCAACGGGAAATTGGCAGATGCCGTAATGCCTAGCACATACAAATCGCCGGTGTGTGTAGCAATCATACTTTGTGGCAACTCATTGGCGTTTCCGCCCAAATACGTGGAAAACAACAATTGTGTGCCATCGCTACTAAATTTAGAAATTGACACATCAAACCCAGCAATGTTCATGTTGGAATTTCCTCCGTTAAACGAAGCGTCAAAAGCGCCAGTTGTAATAGGGTAGCCAGCTCCAAAACTAATTCCACCGGCATACATTTCTCCGTTTGGACCAGGGGTTGCTGTCATTCCCCAATTATCGGTTGTAGCTCCTGTAAAAGTTGAAAATACCAGATAAGGGTCAATAATTAGTGTGTCGGAAGTTGCATATCCATTTGGAAAATCAAACTCAATTATGGTGTTGGTAATTTTGTAATTAATTGCAACAGGTGTTTTTATCCCATTTTTTATTGTCCAAGCAATTGGTGCCGTTTCTTTAATCGTTCCCAACGTTGTTTGGTAAACCAAGTTACCTTCTTTATCAATTTGAATGGAGTTAGCACCTTCCACTTGCCATTTAATCTGGTTTGCTGCTTGATGAGGAGCAACAATAAAAGAATATTTTAGTTTTTCTTGACTGCCATCTAGATGCAAATCAATGGAAGGATAAAAGTTTTGAAGTGTAACTTTTTTATAGTTGTAAACTTCCGATTTCCAACTAGATGTATTGTTTCCAAGATAATAATTTTCGTAAAACGAACTTTTTTCAGCTTCCAATGCTTGACGGGACCAACTACTACCCAAAAATTTACTTTTAACCACGTGGTTTTTAACTGTTTCATCGTCGTGAGTTGTATGATTATGGTGTTGGTGATTAGATGCAGGAGCATCGTAAAAATGATAGGTAAAGCCATCTGCCTCAACATACATTTTACCGCTATTCAAATTAACTTGGTAACAAATGTTTTCATGCCATTGTCCCATGTTTGGACGCAACCATACCGTATTATCCTGAGTAAACACAACCGATAATGGAAGAATAAACAATAAAATAAAAAGTAATTGTTTCATTATTCAGGATAAAATAGATTTTTTTAAAATATAAAAATACACAATATCTCATTGATAATGACAAAAAAAACGTATTTTAGTTGCCTTAAAACGTATATAAAGAACACTAAATTGAATTTTATGTTGACAAGAAAATTAATTAGCGCAAGTATTTTTACTGTTTTGACGTTTGGAATTTTTGCACAAAATTATTTTGGGCCCTTTTCAAATGACAATAAATTATGGGGCTTTACCGATTATCAGGGTAAAGAAATGGTTAGCCCAAAATATGTTCGTCCAACGTATGTAACCCAAAAAGGAGTTGCTGGCGTGTATGTTCCAGCAGAAAAACGATTCAAACTCATCAACATGAAAGATGAGGAAATTACCAATTCATTACCAGGTGTAGTTACATCATTTAAGTATATAATAGATGAAGAAAGTAAGGAAGTAGCAGAGTATTTTTATTTTGCTGTCAACAAAAAATGGGGGATAATGGATGCAAGTGGTAAAGTGTTGTTTAACCCTAACTACGACCATCTTTCTAAATTTTCTGGAGGTTGTGCCGTTGCAAAAATTGGAAGTGCGTGATTTATTTTGTATCCTGATGGAAAAGTATATCAGTTGCAACAACAATTCAAAGGATTAAAAGAATTTAACGAAGGGATGGCTGCTTTTACTGGACTTGATGGAAGAAGTGGGTTTATCAATACTAAAGGAGAAATTATAATTCAGCCTATTTATAAAAATGTTGGTCATTTCTCAAATGGACTTGCTTGGGTTAGGGATTTTAGCGGTAAAGTGGGCTTTATCGACAAAAAGGTAAGTTGGTTATTCAGTCAAAATACGATGTGGTAACACCATTTGATCCTATAGCAAAACGCGCAACAGCAAGAATCGGTAAACAAACATTGATTTTAAAAGAAGACGGAACTGAAATTATAACTTCTGTCAACATTACCATTAAAAAATTTGTTGGTGGTGTGGCGCTTGCTAGCGAAGCAGGAAGATGGGGCTATTTGGATAAAGATGGAAAATGGTTGGTTAGCCCTAAGTATGAAAATGCATATGATTTCTCATACGGAATAGGTGTCGTTGAGCTTGGTGGTTTTTGGGGAATTGTTGGTGCTGATGGCAAAATACTATTAGAACCAACGTATTCTAAAATTACAGAATTCAAGAATGGTTATGCCAATGTAAAACGTGGCGATAAATGGGGAATCATTAATAAAGAAGGGAAAGAAGTTTTAGCACCTAAATTTATTGGTTTAAAGGAATTTAGACCTTAAGAAAAGCAACGATTTATTTATTATTAACGGCTTCTTCAAAAAACATCCACAAGGTGTCTTTTGGTACAGGAGCCGTTAATTTTATTTCTTCTTTTGTAGTTGGATGTGTAAACGATAATGAACGTGCATGCAAGCAAATCGACCCATCAGGATTGCTACGATTGGCACCATATTTTAAGTCGCCTTTGATGATACAACCTATGTTTGCCAACTGACAACGAATTTGGTGGTGACGCCCCGTTTCTAAATTCACTTCTAAAAGATGGTACTTGTCAGAAGAACTTAAAGTTTGATACGATAAAATTGCTTTTTTGGCATTTTTATCCTTTTCTGTAGTGACGTAGGATTTGTTTTGTTTTTCGTTTTTTGATAAATAGTTTACCAATGTATCGGCTGTTTTTGCAGGTTTATTTTCTACAATAGCCCAGTATGTTTTTTGGGTTTCTTTTTCACGAAATTGTTCGTTTAATCGCTCCAATGCCTTACTTGTTCTTGCAAACACCAAAGCACCACTTGTTGGTCGGTCTAATCGATGTACCACACCACAAAATACATTTCCTGGCTTTTGGTATTTCTCTTTCAAGTATTTCTTAATGCGTTCGGGCAAAGGTTCATCACCTGTTTTATCGCCTTGAACAATATCCGATGCTTTTTTATTGACAACAATGGTATGGTTGTCTTCGTGCAGAATTTCTAAATTGTATTTCTCTGAAAGTGACATTAATATTGCTCGTCTGCGTTAGGGAAATCACCTGATTTTACGTCTTCAATGTATCGAGAGAATGAAGTCATCATTTGATCATACAAGTTGTTGTATTTTCTCAAGAAACGTGGACTAAATTCGTTGTTAATGCCCAACATATCGTGCACCACCAAAACTTGACCATCCACACCATTTCCAGCACCAATCCCAATAATTGGAACGGAAACAGATTCTGCTACTTTTTTAGCTAAATGAGCAGGGATTTTCTCTAAAACAATTGCAAAACAACCTGCTTCTTCCAATAATTTAGCATCTTCAATCAATCGTTTTGCTTCTTCTTCTTCTTTTGCACGCACCACATACGATCCAAACTTGTAGATGGATTGAGGCGTTAACCCCAAATGCCCCATTACAGGAATGCCCGCAGTAAGAATACGAGAAATAGATTCAATAATTTCGGCTCCACCTTCCATTTTTACGGCATGACCACCCGATTCTTTCATAATGCGAATTGCACTCGATAAGGCTTCTTTTGAATTTCCTTGATACGAACCAAATGGCATATCTACAACTACCAACGCACGTTGGCAAGCTCTAACAACCGAAGAGGCATGATAAATCATTTGATCCAAGGTAATTGGAAGTGTTGTTTCATGTCCAGCCATCACATTCGAAGCTGAATCGCCTACTAAAATTACTTCTATACCAGCTGCATCAATGATTTTTGCCATTGAGAAATCGTAGCCGGTCAACATGGTGATTTTTTCACCGCGTTGTTTCATTTCGCTTAAAGTTTTAGTAGTAATTCGCTTGATGTTTGAATGAACTGACATACCTTTTGTTTTAAAATTATTTTGCAAAGGTATAAAAACTATTTTGGAAGATAAGAAATAAAGTTATTTCAAAAGAACTATTGCTTTCCATTCAGAAAACATTAATTTTAGCCTTGAATTGAAGTAGGATGCAAGAAAATTCATTTAAAGTTACGGTTTTGGGTTCTGGTACATCGCAAGGAGTGCCGGTAATTGCTTGTGATTGTGAAGTGTGCAGGTCAACCAATGCAAAAGATAAACGATTGCGTTCTTCTATTCTGCTTACCATTGATGGATTGAATTATGTGATTGACACCGGTCCGGATTTTCGTCAACAAATGCTTCGTGCAAATGTTCAAGAACTTGAAGCCATATTTTTTACCCACCAACACAAGGATCATATTGCAGGATTAGACGATGTGCGTGCTTTTAACTTCAAACAGCAAAAAGACATGAAAATCTATTGCGATGTTCGGGTAGAAGAAGCCTTGCACCGCGAATACGAATATGTTTTTTCATCGTTTAAATACCCTGGAATTCCATTGCTCGATTTGGAAATAATTGATAAAAATGCCCTTATCAAGCTGCCTAATGGAAACGAAATACGCGCCATAGAAGCCATTCACTACAAATTACCTGTGTTGGGATTTCGTTACCAAAACTTTACATATTTAACAGACGTAAAAACAATAGAACCCGAGGAAATTGAAAAAATTAAAGGCTCAGAAGTGTTGATTGTTAATGCTTTGCGAAAAGAAGAACACATATCACACTTCAATTTGCAAGAAGCCTTGGATTTTATTGCGCTCGTTCAACCAAAAACTGCTTATCTAACGCATATTTCACACCTTTTGGGAATGTACGATGAGGTAGAAAAAGAATTGCCTGCCAACGTTCACTTAGCCTATGACGGGTTGGAACTTATATTTTAATTGTAATTTCTGTTTCCAAAAATTAAACTACCAATTCTTACCATGGTGCTGCCTTCTTCAATTGCAATTTGGTAATCACCACTCATCCCCATTGAACGGGTGTCAAAGGTTAATTGCTCACTAAAATAAGTTGCTTTTAGAGAATTGAAAATTGTTGCTAATGCTTTAAATTCATTGTGAATTTGGGCTTCATCTTCTGTAAATGTTGCCATTCCCATTACACCACGGATTCGGATGTTTTCCATAGCTTGGAATTCTGTAGATTCCAAAAGTTCTTTAGCTTCTTGTGTATCCAATCCAAATTTGGTGTCTTCTTGTGCAATGTGAAACTGGAGCAAACAATCAATGATGCGGTTGTGTTTTTTTGCTTGTTTGTTGATTTCTGCCAATAATTTTAGACTATCCACCGCGTGAATCATCGTAACAAAAGGGGCGATGTATTTAACTTTATTGGTTTGCAAGTGCCCAATCAAGTGCCATTGAATATCTTGGGGCAAAACCGCTTGTTTATCGCACATTTCTTGCACTTTATTTTCACCAAAAACACGCTGACCTTGGTTGTAAATCTCCAAAATAGCCTCAACAGGTTTTGTTTTTGATACCGCAACAAGTGTTACAGTTGACGGGATGGATTGAAAAATTTCTTGATAACTCATAGCAATTCAAAGGTAATGATTTAAACTAATTCTGCAAGGGCTGCTTTTGTGCCTATGGTGCGTGTGATGCTGTCTTTCTCGAATTTTGGACTTCGAGCAGGCGAGTATTCGCGACCATAAAAAATGATTTGCAAGTGTAATTTATTCCACAAATGTTTAGGAAATAAAGCTTTGGCGTCTTTTTCAGATTGTTCCACATTTTTTCCAGAGGTAATTCCCCAGCGAGTAAGCAAACGGTGAATGTGAGTGTCAACAGGAAAAGCGGGCACACCAAATGCTTGTGACATTACAACAGATGCTGTTTTATGTCCTACACCAGGCAATTTTTCAAGTGCTTCAAATGATTGAGGCACCTCACCATTGTGTTGATTAATGAGTAAATGCGAAAGATCAAATATTGCTTGTGATTTACGAGGTGAAAGTCCGCATGGGCGAATGATTTCACGAATTTCGTCAACAGTAAGTTTAATCATATCAAACGGATTATCAGCTCGTTTAAAGAGCAATGGAGTAATTTGATTCACGCGAACATCCGTGCATTGTGCAGAAAGCAAAACAGCAATTAATAAAGTGTAGGGATCTTTATGATCCAAGGGAATTGGAGTAGTGGGATAGATGCGTTCCAATTCCTCAATAATATATTGTGCTTTTTCTTTTTTTGTCATTTTATAGAGCTGTTAAACAGTGTTTCATTAGTTAAAATGGCAATTCATTCTTAATTTTGTAAATAAAATTACCTATGGATAACAAAGTTAATGACTTTCCGCAGTTTAGACAGATGAAAGGGCGAAAAGTATATTATAAAATTCTTTCAGCTTCGGAGTTCATTGAATTGTCATGGATAGGAGAGCAAAAGATGGTTCATCGTGTTGTTGCTACGCAATATCCAGAGATGCTGCGAATAATGGATATGCTTAATTGTGTAGAACCATTTGATTATCTGGAAAATACAGAACAAGACAAATTTATCCGATAAAAAAAGACATTTTTATGACATTTATCATAGATTATAACATTTAGTTTACTTATCTTTGTTGTAAGAAATTAAAATTTAGATTATGAATAAGAAATTTGTATATGGATTAATGTTTGGAGCAGCGTTTATATTTGCTTCATGTGGAGGAGGTGAAAAACCAGCCGAAGAAGCTCCAGCAGCTGATGCGACAACAGAAGAAGTAAAAGAAGATGTTTCTGATTACGATCCAAACAGAGGGGAAGGTAAGTTTGATGAAAATAACCTTCAAATTACTGGATTTGATGCGGCTATGGCTAAAAAAGGTGAAGCAGCAGCTACAACAAAATGTTATTCTTGTCATAAAATGACAGATGAACGTTTGGTTGGTCCAGGATGGAAAGGGCTTACTGAAAGAAGAACTCCACACTGGATTATGAACTTTATTACAAATCCGGATGCAATGATTGATAAAGATCCTGCATTGCAAGAGCAATTGGAGTTGTGTATGGTTCGTATGCCAAACCAAAATTTGGCTGATCAAGAAGCAAGAGACATTCTTGAATATATGAGACAAGTTGACGGAGCGAAATAATCGTTTCAAAAAAAATAGAAGAAATGAGTTTGGAGCAATTCAAACTCATTTCTTTTTTATATACTTGTAGCAAAATTATGACTACAAACAATGGTTAAAAAAGATTTAAAAAAGAGAAAGGATATTGAAAAAGTTGTTGGTCAATTTTATAAAAAAGTAAATAATGACGAACAATTGTCACTCTTTTTTAATGAAGTCATAAAAATCAATTGGGAGCGCCATATCCCGCACATGTGTGATTTTTGGGAAAATGTGTTGTTTTTCAAAGGAAATTATGAAGGTAATCCATTAGCCGTTCATCGTGATGTGCACAACAAACACAAAACAAACGATGTGCATTTTAATAAGTGGGTTCAACTATTTGAACAAACGGTAGATGCATATTTTTTAGGAGAGAATGCTGATAAAATGAAAGCACATGCTCAATCAATCGCTGTTTTAATGTTGCAAAATATAGAAAAGTAAATTACTAATCAAAAGAAACAAAACCCGAACGTAGTAAAGAATCTTCTCCGTTGGCTAAATCATCAATAGTTTTTTCTTTCAATATCTTTAACAACTCGAGTTTTAGAGGTTTGTATGCCTTGTGCATAGAGCAAGGAGTTTCATCAGAACAAGTTGGGAAACCTAAAATACAATCTTCAATAACATC
>JAKQEZ010000041.1 GCA_029558435.1 Bacteroidota bacterium | reverse complement strand
GAAATGAGTAAAACAGAACCTAATGCTCCAAAACTATCATTCTGTCTTTTGATGTCACTTCCCCAAGTCATTTGTATTCCGTTTGGCAATGGATTTTCTTTGAGATATGCTACTACATCGTCTGCTACTGTTCCTGATGGTCTGCCTAATGCGTCTGCTGTCAAAGTAACAGCAGGTTGTCGGTCTTTTCGTTCTAATAATGACGGGGAATTGTCTTGCTCTACGCTTGCAAATTGTGAAACTTCAACTGGTATTCCCATTGGGTTAATGATAGAAAGTTGTTGAACATCCTCAAAATTTTGTCGGCTAAATTCAGCTAACCAAATTCTCACAGGATATTCTGTTCCGTTTTCGGTTAGGGTAGCATCATCATTGCCTGTAAACGCTGTTCTTAGGTTCAATCCAACATAAGCGGTAGTTAAACCTAATCGTTGCATTTTATCTTTGTCGGGAATTATTTTGTATTCGGGACTACCTGCTTCAACTGATAAGCGGACATTATCGGCACCAGGCATTTTTTCAATAATCGCTTTTAATTCGTTTCCGCTTTTCATCACTTGATTTAAGTTGCTTCCGCTTAATGTAATTTCAATTGGGGCGGAACGAGGTATTAAACCCAGTGCAGCCATTGAATAATTTATGCTCGGAAATTTTGATTTCAAATCTTCTCGCAGGGATTTCATAAATGTTTCGGTAGACAAATTATGCAGTTCCTTCTTAGATTTTAATTGAATGGTAAATTCTGTTTTGTTTGCAGAACCAACACCCAAACTTCCAATACCTGTGCTTGGTCCACCAATATTGCTGAATACTGTTGCTACTTCAGGTTGTTGAATAATGTATGCTTCAATTTTTTGAGCAATTAAGTTGTTCTGTTGTATAGATGTGGATTTATCAAACTCTAAAGCCATTCTAAATTTGCCTTGGTCACCTGTTGATATTAATTCTTTACCTATGATGCCTTGCTTCATAATGCCTAAAGTCATTACAAAAAGCAACAAAACAATTCCTGTGAAAATTAATTTATGGCTTAAAACCCATTCTAATTGTCTGCCATACCAATTGGTGAAATTTTCTAATTGATGCTCAAACCAAAGCAAGAAACGATTGAAAAAAATAGTTGGTTGTAAATCTTCTTTCTTTCCAATACGTGAAGCCAACCAAGGTGTAAGAGTAAAACCAACCAATAAACTGGTGAGTGTTGAAGTTACTACAACTACCGAAAATTGTTTGAGCATATCTGCAACAAACACTTGTAAAAAAAGAATTGGTAAAAATACCACTACGTCAACTAATGTAATTGACAATGCAGCAAAGCCAATTTCCATACGACCATCCATTGCAGCAATTCGTTTATCTTTTCCCTTGTCTAAATGTTTTTGAATATTTTCTAATACTACCACTGCATCATCGACCAAAATGCCTATGATTAAAGACATTGCGAGTAAGGTCATTAGGTTAAGCGTGTAGCCTAAAAGCCACATTACTGCAAACGCTGTAACTAAAGATGTTGGAATTGCAACGATAACAATTAATGAGTTTCTAAAACTTCTTAGAAATAATAGCATAACCAATGAAACCAATATCACCGCTAATATCAAATCAAAAACAACTGAATTAACTGCTGCAATAGTGTTGTCTGTGCTATCGTCTGCAATAATAAATTCTACACCTGAACTCGCATTTTGTTGCTCAATGGATTTGAATTTTTCACGAACTAATTTTGAAACATCTACAGCGTTTGCATCTCCTTGCTTTTTCAATAAAAGACCGATACCGTTTTTGCCATTGTAACGACTGATAGAAGTTGTTTCTTTTATGCCATCAATAACATCTGCTACATCTTTTACATAAACAGGACTGCCCATTACAGGCATCGCCACTTGAACATTTTTAATATCTTCTAATGATGTAAATTTTCCGGTTAAACGAACGGAATTGTTTTCTTTTTCGGTTAGCACTTTACCGGCAGGTAAGTCTAAGCCCGAACGATTAATTGCTTCAACAACCTGAACCATTGAAATTTTATACAATTTCAGTTTGTCCTGATTTATTTTTACCTGAATTTCTCTTTCTTCTCCTCCTAAAACGGTAATCTCTGCAACGCCTTTTATTTGTTGAATTTGTGGCAGATAATCATCTTTCATTTTTTGATAAAACTCAGTAGTAGATAAAGTACTTGTTGCACTAATTGACATTATAGGCAAATCATTTGGCGAAACTTTACTCATTACAGGACTTAAAATATCCTGTGGTAAATCTTTACGAATGTTGTCAATGTAGCGTTGTGCGTCTTGCATTGACTTATCCAAATCTGTCCCGTATTTCAGATTGGCTATGATGATTGAGGCATTTGGCAACGATTTAGTAACCAAGTAATCTACACCCTCCAAGTTGGATAAAGCATCTTCAATTTTTCGTGAAACAGATGTTTCTACTTCGTTGGGTTCAGCACCTGGATAAACAGTTTTAATTACAACTACTGGCTGATTAAAATCAGGCATTAATTCGTAACTCAAATTTTTATACCCTATAAAACCTAATAAAGTAAATACGCTGAAAAGCACGATTATCAGCGAAGGGCGTTTGATTGATATTTCTGTAATATTCATTTTTGCTGATTTTATTTAACAGTTACATTTGCACCATCAAAAAGATTGATGAAGCCATTCGTTACAATTACTTCACCTTCATTTAATCCATTTGAAACAACTGCTTTATTCTTTATCTTATTTGATATAGTGATGTTTTGCAAAAGGGCTTTGCCATTTTTCAATATGTAAACTTGCGGTTGATTTTCAGAACCTACGATTGCTGACGCTGGAATAATAATGCCCCTTCCTAGTTTATCACTTTTTAAATTCACTTTACCAAACATCCCTGATTTTATTTTCAAATCTGATGTGTTATATACAGTAAACTGAACTGGAAAACTACTGCCCATATTTGCTTTACTACCTATCATAGTGGCTTTCCCCGTTAATAGAATATCAGGATAAGCATCTACTACTACAGGATAGCTTTGATTTAATTTGAATTTGCTTAACTCATTTTCGGGAATATTTACAGTGAATTTTAAATTTGTAATGTCAGTTATTTGAAGCAATGGAACTCCGGGTGCAGCGAATGCTCCTTCTTCACTTAGTTTTGCCGTAACTACTCCGCTAAAAGGTGCTTTAATTGTGGTTTTGTTTATCTGCTCCAACAAAGTGGTTTTTTGCACTTTTGCAGATTTCAAACCTAACTCTGCTTTCTCTAACTGAATGCCTTGTATGGCATCTGCTTTAGCTAAAATGGTATAACGATTTACATCGGCTTCCAAGCCTTCAATTTGCACTTCAATAGTTTGCAGTTGCAGTTTCAATAATGAGTTATCCAACAGCACTAATGATTGTCCTTTGTTTACAATACTTCCAACATCAACTAAAATGGTGTTGATTTTCCCTTGTAATTCGGCACTTATTTTCGTTTCCTTATTAGGTTCAAATGTTCCTGAATAAGAAAATTCAGCATTCACATTTTCCAATTGCAATGTATCTACCTGAACATTTATAGCTTGTTCTTTATCGTATTGATAAACTTTGCCTTGTGTAATTTCTTTGTTGGTTTTTAGCTTAAAAACAACAAGGACAACGATTGCAACAACTGCAACAATTCCGATTATTTTTTTCCAATTCATTTTCATTGTTTTAATTCTTTTTAGAAATATTTCCAGTTAGTTTTTTTAGTTCTAAATCTGCTTTTAGATAATCAATTACTGCGAAGAGGTAAGTTTGTTGTGCTTCACGTAAAGCATTATCAGCAAGCAAAACATCTGTTAGGTTTGCTGTTCCTTGTTTTTGTTGAAGAACAGTTTGTTCGTATATAGTCTCTGCTAACTGGATTTGTTTAGTAGTGGTTTCGGCTGTCTGTTGAGCAATCTTTCTTTGCAGTTTTGCATTTTCAACCTGCATATTATTTTGTTCGGTAAGTAAGCTGAATTGAAGCTCATTATTTTGGAATTCAATCCTTTTCTGATTTATTTTCCGTTGCGTAACCGTTCCGTTAAATAAAGGATAGGAAATCTGAATACCTGCAAAACCAATCGGATAAAAATCAAGGAAAGAAGTAGGTTGTCCATTATAACCAAAGCCCGTTGTTCCATACATTCCAATCAGATTTAGCGAAGGCAAATACCTTGATTTATTGAGTGTGTTGAGTTCACTCGACAATAAGCGGTTTTGAGTTTTTATGATACGAATATCTAAAGTTGATGAAGGTGTATATTCATTTGTATTTTGATATTGAATGTTCGCTTCAATTTGTAGATTTTGTTCAATGGAAATACCCATTGCAAATTTCAAAGCATTTAGAACTTGCTCATATTTACTGCTTATATTTTCCTTTTGCGTGGTTAATTGTGATACTTGCAATTTTACCTTGCTTACATCTGTTCCTTTAGCAAGTAATTGTTCATTGAGCAGTTGCATATTTTTTAGAAGTAGTTCTGCATTAATCAGGTTGCTGTCAATAAAAGTCAACTGATGATGCAAAATTTGTCCATTGTAATACAGGTTTGAAATTTCAAAATAGATTTGCTCTTCTGTTTTTTGATATTGCAAGTCTGTCAACTCCAAGGCTATTTTAGTAGTTTGAATAGCTCCATAAACTTGTGGACTATACAATGGCATTGAAAGTTGCAAGTTGGCGTTGATGTTGTGCGGAACACCAAATTGGGCTTCTTTAAACTGTCCTTCAGGTGCTGTCGGATTAAAAGTCGACAAAGGCATTAATTGATAGGGC
>JAKQEZ010000038.1 GCA_029558435.1 Bacteroidota bacterium | reverse complement strand
GTTGTACTTCTACTAAACGAACCGTTGTTCCTTGCTTGGTTTCAAGGTGCAATAAATACAATCCGTTGGTTAACTGCGCAACAGGTATTTGGTAATTCGTGTTTGTTGGTACAGCCTGATAAACTATTCTTCCTGCATTGTCCAACAACGTTAGGGCAACAATCTCTGTTTGCTCACTTGCAACAGTAATAAAACTTGATGCTGGATTCGGATAAACTTGAATGGCTTTTAACGCCGCTTGTTCGTGAAGTGAAACAGTTGTAATTGTATGACAAGCGGAAGTGTCAGAACAAGCACCATCTGTTACAACTACTGCATAATTGCCATTTGCTGTAGCGGTAAAACTTTGGTTTGTTGCACCAGGAATAGCCGAGTTATTCGAACAATCTATCCATTTGTAAACTAAACCACTAGCATTTGCTGCTAAAGTGATGCTGTTTACATTTACATTCACATCCACATTTTGAATAGTTAAGTTCAACGTAACTACGCTATCGCAACCTGCTACATTGGTCAAAGTGTATGTAGCCGTATTGTTGCTTAATGTGTAAGTATTTCCATCAATCCATGTAAATGAACCGCAAGCAGTTTGAATGTCTGTTCCTGTGGTAGGATTATTAATAGTTAAGTTCAACGTAACTATTGAATCACAACCATTTGCTGCTCCACCAATAATAGTATATGTAGCTGTGTTGTTGCTTGTGGTATAAGTATTTCCATCAATCCAAGTAAATGAACCACAAGCAGTTTGAGTGTCTGTTCCTGTGGTGGAATTATTAATCGTTAAATTCAACGTAACTATTGAATCACAACCATTTGCCGCTCCGCCAACAATGGTATGTGTAGCTGTGTTGTTGCTTGTGGTATAGGTATTTCCATCAATCCACGTATATGAACCACAAGCTGTTTGAATGTCTGTTCCTGTGGTAGGATTATTAATCGTTAAGTTCAATGTTACTATTGAGTCACAACCATTTGCTGCACCGCCAACAATGGTATGTGTTGCCGTGTTGTTGCTTGTTGTGTAAGTATTTCCATCAATCCAAGTAAGTGAACCACAAGCAGTTTGAATGTCTGTACCTGTGGTTGGATTATTAATAGTTAAGTTCAATGTTACTACGCTATCGCAACCTGCTACATTGGTCAAAGTGTAAGTAGCCGTATTGTTGCTTGCTGTGTAAGTGTTTCCATCAATCCACGTATAATTATCGCAAGCAGTGATAGTGGCAATTCCAGAAGTTGGATGATTGATATTTAAAACAATTGTAATAACACTATCGCACCCAGCAATATTGGGGATCGTATCCATATATGTTCCACTGATAGTTAGAACTTGACCACTAGGGGAGGTATAACTTGTGCAAGCATTTGGTGATATGGTTGCAGTTGTTTGAGTACACTGACTCATTTTATGTATAAATATATCGGCAGCACCATTTGAAGTTAAGTTAAAGACTCCATCATTCGGGTCAAAATCGACAGTGTTTTCAAATTTACCTGTGGTGTAAACATCATTTGAAACATTTACTGCAATTGCATTTCCAACATCTGCACCTGTACCACCAATAGATTTTGCCCAAACAAAATTTCCATTAGCATCTAATTTTAGAATGAAAACATCTGTTCCTCCCAGAGATGATATATTTTTAACACCTACACCTGGGTCAAAGTCCACAGTGCCATTGAAATATCCTGTTATATATATGTTGTTATTTATATCAACAGTAATTGATTGACCATAATCAGCAGCTGTTCCTCCTAAAGTTTTAGCCCAAACAAAATCACCAAGAGCGTCTAATTTTAGAATAAAAACATCGGCGTTGCCTTGTGAAGATAAATTATAGACTCCAGCTCCTGGATCAAAATCAACTGAGTTATTAAATCGTCCTGTAATTAATACATTTCCTAACGCATCGAGAGTTAAACCATAACCATGATCAGCACTTGTACCACCAATAGATTTCGCCCAAACAAAATTACCTGAGGCATCTAATTTTGAAATAAAAACATCGGCGCTTCCTTGCGAAGTAATATTGAAAGTTCCAGCATTTGGGTTAAAATCTGTGGTAGAAGAGTAAAAACCAGTTGTATAGATATTTCCAGAGCCATCCACCGCTATTTTTCTTCCTTCATCATTACTTGTGCCGCCAAATGATTTCGCCCAAACAAAATCACCTACAGTATTTAATTTTAAAACAAAAACATCCCAAGTTCCTACTGCTGATAAGTTAAATGTTCCAATTCCAGGATCAAAATCAACCGTTGCTTGAAAAGCTCCTGTAACATAAATATTTCCGGAGGCATCCAAAGCAATTGATTTTCCGTAATCAGAACTTCCTCCACCAATAGATTTTGCCCAAACAAAATTTCCTGCGGCATCTAATTTTGAAATAAAAATATCGTTACTTCCTTGCGACGTAATATTGAAAGTTCCAGCATTTGGGTCAAAATCTGTTGTGCCAGTAAATCGTCCTGTAGTATAAACATTTCCAAGTGCATCAACGTCGATACCATCACCATAATCAGCTCCTGTTCCTTCTAAAGCTTTTGCCCAAATAAAATCACCTGATGCGCTAAATTTGGTTATAAAGATGTCTGTTTGTCCTTGTGATGTCAGATTGAATGTTGCAGCGCTTGGATCAAAATCTACAGTTCCTTCAAAAGTACCGATTGTATATACATTACCAAAATTATCTATCTTGATAGATGCACCTTCATCTGCATTTGAAGAACCCATCGAATGAGCCCACTCAAAATCAGCATGGGTTTGTGCGTTAAGTAATAGTGAAGATATTATTGTGTAAACAAGTATAAAACTTTTTCTCATAATTTAATTTTTTTCAAAAGTAGAAAAATTATGGATAATTGGAGGATTTAAGACAAATTAATCCTACATACTTTGTAATGGTTTTCTAGAAAATAATGCTCACCATAAATTAATAAATTGCAAAAAAAAACGGCCATCCATTTCGGACAGCCGTTTAGGTGTTTTGTTCAAAAAATTAATGTTGTACTTCTACTAAACGAACCGTTGTTCCTTGCTTGGTTTCAAGGTGCAATACATACAATCCGTTGGTTAATTGCGCAACTGGTATTTGGTAATTCGTGTTTGTTGGTGCTGCATGATAAACGATTCTTCCTGCATTGTCCATCAACGTTAGGGCAACAATTTCCGTTTGCTCACTTGCAATAGAAATAACACTTGACGCTGGATTAGGATAAACTTGAATAGCTTTTAACGCCGCTTGTTCGTGAAGTGAAACAGTTGTAATTGCAAAACAAGCTGAAGTGTCAGAACAAGCACCATCTGTTACAACTACGGCATAATTGCCATTGGCTGTAGCGGTAAAACTTTGGTTTGTTGCACCAGGAATAGCCGAGTTATTCGAACAATCAATCCATTGGTAAACTAAACCACTAGCATTGGCTGTTAAAGTGATGCCGTTTACATTTACATTCACATCCACATTTTGTATGGTTAAGTTCAACGTAACTATTGAATCACAACCATTTGCTGCCCCGCCAACAATGGTATGTGTTGCCGTATTGTTGCTTGTTGTATAGGTGTTTCCATCAATCCATGTAAAAGAACCACAAGCTGTTTGAATGTCTGTTCCTGTGGTGGAATTATTAATCGTTAAGTTCAACGTAACTATTGAATCACAACCATTTGCTGCACCGCCAACAATGGTATGTGTAGCCGTGTTGTTGCTTGATGTATAAGTATTTCCATCAATCCATGTAAAAGAACCACAAGCAGTTTGAGTGTCTGTTCCTGTGGTAGGATTATTAATAGTTAAGTTCAAAGTAACTATTGAATCACAACCATTTGCTGCACCGCCAACAATGGTATGTGTAGCTGTGTTGTTGTTTGCTGTGTAAGTGTTTCCATCAATCCATGTAAAAGAACCGCAAGCAGTTTGAGTGTCTGTTCCTGTGGTGGCTGTACACATTGAAAATACGCGCACATGGCCAGCATTTGTAGCTGAACCATCGTTGAATCGTGCACCAATTGCCACCGTATTGGCATCACCCATGCTCACACAATAGCCACTCATATCACCTGCAACTTCTCCGTCGATATCCATTCCTTTTTGCATCCAAGCAGATCCGTTCCAACTATAAATTCGTGTATGTCCGGCATCAGTTCCGTTCCCATCGTTGTAAATGGCGCTAATTGCAAGTGTATTGGCATTGGCCATACTTACCGACCATCCACTATGATCACCTGCAACTTCTCCGTTAATATCCATTCCTTGTTGTGTCCAAGTTGTTCCATTCCAGCTATACACACGTACATGTCCAGAATTAGAACCATTTCCATCGTTATATCGTGCTGAGATAGCCACAGTATTTGCATCTCCCATGCTCACCGACCAACCACTGCGGTCGTTTGCAGCCTCACCGTCAATATCCAATCCTTTTTGCACCCAAGCAGTTCCGTTCCAACTATAAATTCTTGTATGCCCAAATTCAAATCCTGCTCCACTATTATAAATCGCTCCAATTGCTACAGTGTTGGCATCGGGCATACTAATTGAATAGCCACTTTGGTCGTTTGCAGCCTCACCATCAATATCCAACCCTTTTTGTACCCAAGCAGTTCCATTCCAACTGTAAATTCTTACATGACCAGCATTTGTAGCCGACCCATCATTAAATAACGCACCAATAGCAACAGTGTTTTCATCGGGCATGCTGACCGAAAATCCACTTTGATCTCCTGCAGCTTCACCATCAATATCCAATCCTTTTTGAGTCCATGCAGTACCATTCCAACTATACACACGTACATGCCCTGCACTCGAACCTGTTCCATCGTTTCCATTTGCGCCAATAGCAACAGTGTTGGCATTAGGCATGCTTATAGCACTTCCAAATTGATCATCAATAGCTTCTCCGTCAATATCCAATCCTTTTTGTGCCCATGCACTTCCATTCCAACTATATACTCTGACTTGACCTGCATTCGATCCTGTTGCGTCATTTAATGGGGCTCCAATAGCTACTGTATTTACATCTGGCATACTAACGGTCCAACCACTGTAATCTTCGGCAGCTTCGCCATCAATGTCTAATCCTTTTTGAATTTGCGCCTGGCAATTATTAATTGTTATAAAGGAAGTTAGCAATAATCCTATTAAAAAAGTACGACTAGTTTTATTAAATTTCATAAGTTAATGTTTCTTAATGTTGCCTCAAATGTAATGAAATAGTGGTAAGTATTTTGTTAATTTAATTAAGACTTTTGAAGGAGGTATATGTTTTCAGTACTTTTTCAAACTGGAGTTTGGAGTTTATTGGTTAGTTAGTGGTAATACTCCTAAACCTGAGTAGTTATTATATCAATATATAAATCCAATTTTTGATAATCTTTGTCATTAGTGACAACTTTATACTTATTTAAAATTGCTAATTGAGCATAATATGCGTCATTAAAATCAACTTTTTTAAAATTTTTCAATATAGCACTTTTATCAATTGCATTAAAATTATCTCCAACAAATACTAAATTTGGTAGTTTAAAAATTTTATTTATTGATATTGTAATAGTTTCAACAGAATTCTCATACTCTTTTATTCCTACAAAGTCTTTTTTAAAATCCTTATCTACAAATTTATTATTTGTTATCCATTGATTATAATCTCTACGAAGCAAAACATTTGCAAACTCAGAAACAACCATTGAAGTAATATAAATTGGTGATTTTCTTGTTATTAAATTTTCAAGTAATTTAGCATATTGAGACTGATCATTTGCTTGAAATCCTGCAACTGTACCATATAATAAAAGCCAAATATTTGTATCAAAAAAGAATTTGTCAGTATAACCAACTTCGAAGTCTTTTAATTTAATCGTTGCCATACAAAGCGTCATTAGAATTTTTCTCAAATGATTCTTTATCTGCAAAATATTCTTTTGCTCTTTGAATAACATCTCTAAAAAGTATTCTGTCATCCATTTCTACATTCTCAAGTTTCAAATATTCATTTAAAAACTCTCCTGTATATTCTTTTTTACTATATAAACTTCCAATTGCAGCATTAAGAAAGGCTGTA
The DNA here is from genome assembly GCA_029558435.1 of Bacteroidota bacterium. The sequence continues at coordinate 9,043 of JAKQEZ010000038.1, read as the reverse complement.
ATCATAATCGTAATACCAGCAAAATCTAATTCAACTTTTTCTCTTCGCTGTAAACAAGAATCAACTATCTCAAAAACTTTCATTCCATTCTCAGTTGAAACCGCTAATTCTGAATTAATTACATCTTTTATTATTATGTGTTTCATTGTTTTTTTCTTTATACAAATGTACGTTATTAAAAAATATTATCAAAATCTTCAACTTCTTGAATTAGCATATAATGATTAGAATCATTAAGATTAAATTTAATATTTACAATGGTTCCTTCAAATATAGAATTTAATTTAGCTTTTACAACATTTCCATTCTTAAATTCATAAAAACCATCAGATGAAATAATCTGTATTTTCCCACGGTTTAATTTAATAAAATCGAAAATAACAGATAATCCTAAACCTCCAGAAGTTTCACCTGTTTTGGTTGTGTTACCTTTAATCATTGCCCATTCAATAGCATCAGCACCTCCAATTTCTTTATTCAAATAATCAGAAACATTCTGCTTTATATTAACACCTTTATCAACTATTGTAAAATGTAATGGTTTATCAACTTTTCTTGGGAAAAATTGACCACAAGTATGTATATAATCACATCTTCCGTGTGTTCTAGCATTTTCGTATATCTCAAAAATATTTCTTGTAATTTCTTTCCCTAATTTTTCACTATGAGAAGGAAATTGTTGTTTACTTAATAATTCATTTTGAATATAATTATAAAAACCACTGTCATCATTTGGAGTAAACTTCATATAAGTTAATGAAGTATCATAATTATCATCTATTCTTTCATAACCGAAAGGAACTAAAAAAGCATTTTTTCTTAAAATAGTTTCTATTGCAGTATTTATATTTTTTAAACTAATTTTATTATTATTTGATTCCAAAATTTCAAAAATAGCACCAATTAAAGCACATAAATTAGCTTCTAAAAAAGTTACCTTCTCAAAATCAAAAGTAATTTCAGAATTTCTTACATTTTGATGTTCATTAATCCAAGTTATAAAAAAATCATATCCTACAAACTCACTTTTAATATCATTGGGAATAGTTATTATCATTTAGTGGAAACTTAATTAATATTTTTGCTAAAATATAAAAAAATAGACAAATTTAAATTAAATTACTACTGCTAACATCCGTTTTTCGCTATTGCAAGTAAAGTTCAAAATTCACGTTTTTCTTTCGCAAGAATTATTATCTATAGCTGAAAATTTAGTGCTCCGAATCTCGCAACAGACGCAAAGCGGCGAACCGTTCAAAAGTAAAGAAAACAAAATATAAAAGGTTTAGTTGCTAAAAATGGGATAGATTAGTTGCTAAAAACTGTTTTTCCGTCTTTTAAAAGTTGGTAATGATCGCCTTTGCCCAAAAGTTCGTAGTGATCGTTTTTATACCAAATTCCAGAAGCTGCTTTTTGTTCTTCAAGGTCAATTTGTTCGCCACCATTCAAATAGGCTTTAACCGTACCGGCAGTATTGTTAAAAGTCATGTTCAACACATCGCCATTGTTACTTTTTGCTACAATTTCTACAATTTCATCCGCATGTTCATAAATGATTTGGTCGCCTTTTGCCAAAGTGAGGTCGTTTCCTTTTCCTCTCAATTCATAGCTGTCGTTTTTATACCACATTCCCGAAGCCGCTTTTTGACTTTTAAGAACAGATGTTTCGTTCTTGTAGTTGATAGTAACTTCATCTTTGTTATTATCAAAAATCAGTTGGATGGCATTTCCATCTTTGTCCTTTAAATTTTGAGTAATAACGTTGGCAGCAGCTGTTTTTTCTGTTGGATTTGCAGTTGTTGCACTTTGGTTACATGAAGCAAAGAGTGTTATCACTCCTAGAGAAGCAATTAAAAAAGTTTTTTTAATCATTTTGAGTTAAATTGAATGTTATTACTAATGTTGTGCTTGATTTTGCTGTAAAATCGAGTTAAAATTAATGGATTTTCTAATTAATAAGTTGAATTTTAAACAATATTTAACGTTGTTGATGATTGCTCCATTTACCCGATTTTCAAACTGGTCATGCTTAAACTACCAGCCATTAGTTTATCGTTAAAAAGACTAATCTGTTCGTTTTTTTGTTGCAAGCCCAAGGCATAAATCAACGGTAGGTAATGATCGGGAGTTGGAACCGCCAATTGCAATGCTTTTATTTGTTTTTCGTAGTGAATTAATGGTGAATAATTGCCGTCCAGAATGTGTTGGTTCACAAATTGATGTGCTTCAATGGCCCAATCGTAGCCATAATTGTCTTTATCCATGTTTTTAAAATCAACCAATCGCAAATTGTGGATGATGTTGCCACTTCCAATGATTAAAATTCCTTTGTTGCGCAGGGTGCTAAGTTGTTGTGCGAGTTCAAAATGGTAGTGCGCTGGTTGGGTGTAATCGATGCTGAGCTGGATGACAGGAACATTGGCTGCTGGATAAAGGTGTTTGATGACACTCCAAGCGCCGTGGTCGAGTCCCCATTTTTCGTCCAATTCAACATTAGTCGGCACTAACAAATCTTTAGTTATTTGTGCCAATTCGGGCGAACCTTTGGCGGGATAGCTTACTTCGTAAAGTTCTTTTGGGAAACCTCCAAAATCGTGAATGGTGCGGGGCATTTCCATGGCTGTAACCTTGGTGCCTTTGGTAAACCAATGTGCCGAAACACACAAAATAGCATGGGGGAGAGGCAATGTTTTTGCAATTGTTCTAAAGCCGTTCACAAATTCATTTTCTTCAATTGCGTTCATCGGGCTTCCGTGCCCTAAAAACAAAACCGGCATTCGCTCCGTATTGGGAAGTGTAAGTGATGAACGGTATAAATCGTTGAGGTTTTTCATACTCAAAAGAAAAGGTGTCAACCCGATGATTTTTAAAAATGTTTTTCTATCCATTATTGTCCTTTTGACAAGCAGAATTGAGAATTAATCGGAAAGCAACTCTTAAGGTTGTTCATCGTAATTGACCATCCAATTGATGCCAAATTTATCGGTAAACATTCCGAAGTAAGCTCCCCAAAAAGTATTGGTCATGGGCATAGTAACAACACCACCGTTTGACAAACCATCAAAAAGTTGATCTGCTTCTTGGCGACTGTTTGCATTGATTGAAACCGCATAATTATTTCCCATTGTAAAATCATTGCTATGCACACCAATTGTGTCACTTCCCATTAAGCACGTTTCATTGCTAATTGGCAGTGTTACATGCATTATTTTGTCCTTGTCTTCTGGAGCAATAGGAGGCATATCATTGCTTGGAGGCATTTCTCCAAATGTACCAATGTAGGGATATTCTCCACCAAATACAGATTTGTAAAAGTCAAAAGCTTCCTTGCAATTTCCTTTAAAATTTAGATAAACGTTTACTGTTGCCATACTTTTTATTTTATGGTTAAAGATAGTGAAAAAACATCAAATTTTATTGGTCTTAAAATCCGATTGGGAATTTAAAAATAGTTTGAGCAACAAGAATGGTAGCACAACAAGCGCATTGCCCCATTGGTTATCAATATTAAGTTTTGGTAGCAAAATCATTTGAATGATTGCTCCAGCTATGATAGAAATATGCAATATGATATGGCGTTTGTTAAATATTTCAATTTTTAAATTGGAGTTATCAACCTGTGTTCTAAAATATAAATATTCGATAAAAAACAAGATGAGTGTGCTGTTAAAATACCAATTTTTAAAAACAAATACTCCAATATTAGTTGCTAATAATTCGGAGTTTTTAAAATTCACCATCCATCCAAACAAGACAACAATAAAGACAAAGTAAATAAAAAGAATAAAAAATCCACCGAATGAATTTTTAGCAGAAAACCAACGTTCTGCAATTGTTTTTTGTTGTTTTATAATGAAAAATAGGTCAACAATGGTGCGTATCAATTCTTGAAACCAAAACAAATAAATGAGATAAAACACAGTTACTTGTCCGTTTGCAACACCCCAAAGTGTAAACAACAAGAAATAAATCAATTCTAATCGGTGAAAATTAAGTAGTTTCATTGTTAACAATTAACGAATTTTGTTTCAGTACTTTTTTGTTGCTTTAATAGAATAAACCATTGGCAAGTAGTTTTCTAAATGTTTGATTCTGAATTTATTTGGTTCAAATTCTATTGTTTTATTAAAGCAGTTATAGGGAGAATAATCCAATTCATCTAAGGCATTGATTTCTAATCCATTGTTAATTAGACTATTCACAACTTCGCTGATGCTGTGGTTCCATGAAATTTCTGTTATTGTGATTGCTGCAGATTTGTCGGCATAAGTTCCGTTTTGTGTTTCTACGATTGCTCCAGAATTAAAATAACGGTATGCGATTTTATCAAAATTATCATCAAACATCCATACGACAGGATGAAATTCAACAAAAATAAATTGTCCGCCTGGCTTTAAAAATTTTGAAATTATTTTAGCCCATTTATCCAAATCTGGCAACCATCCAATAGTGCCATAACTTGTAAAAACAAAATCAAACTTTTCATCTAAATGATGAGGTAAGTCGTAAATGTCACAACAAATAAATTTTGCAGTTGAATTAGTCTCATTCGCAATTTTTATTGCACTATCAATAGCTTTGTCAGACAAATCAACACCTATAACCTCTGCACCAAGTCGACTTAATGAAATTGTATCTTGTCCAAAATGACATTGCAAGTGAAGTATTGATTTTCCTTTGATGTCTCCTAATAAGTTTAATTCAATATCGTTTAATGAATTTTTACCAGCCATAAATCGCTCTAAATCATAAAAGTCAGAATTCAAGTGTGCATCAACTCTTTTATTCCAAGATTGACGGTTAATGTCGATGTAATTTTCTTCGTTGTTCATAATTGTTTGTGATTAAGAAAAAAATAGGTATTAGGATTTAACTTGTTACTTAATTAGACTTAATCTCAAACGTTCCTTTATTTTGGAATTGTTTGCTGCCACCTTGCGCATAATAGGTATCGGTGAAATCACCTTTTATCGTATATTTATTACTAAACAAATTGCGCGACCATTTTCCTTTTATATAAGTTGGGCCATTACTTAATGCAGGGACATTTCCTTCAATATCTTTTTTACCCTTTTTGTATAGCGTATCGAACCACACTGAGGTTAAATTTCCATGATAATCCGTTTCTCCAATTAGAATATAATCTTTATTAGTTTCCACAATTTTTAACCAAATTGTTTTGTCGGCTGAATAGGTTGGACTTTCATAAGTAAATACCCCAATATAATTACCCACAGGTGGTTTTTCTTTTGTGCAACTACTAATAAGTATTAGTGTAAAAAGTGGGATTAAATAAAATGTAGCTTTTTTCATATCTGCAATTTTAATAGCATGGATTACTATCAATAAGACAAATATAGAATAAAAACTTTTGCCTCTCATTCAACAATATTCATTTTCTGTCAGATTAGATTTCTGCTTTTTTGTAACCCAAAAGATAATGAATAGGCATTGGTCCAGCGGTTTTACCAATTTCCCAAACATATTCCTCTTTATTTTCGAGGGAGTTAACCAACTCCTGCAATTCTTGCTCAGAATAAGTACGCAAAATAGAAGCAATGCCATCCCATAAAATGTAAAGTGGAATGATTGGAACGAGATAAATGAATGGCAATACGTTCCAGCGAACTGGACGGATAAACAAAGTGAAAATCAATACGTTTAGTGGTACAAATAACATGGAAAACCAACTTCCAAAATTTCTGCCCACAGGTTCAAAAATTGCAATTGTTGATTGCGTATTTACTGCATTTTGCAATATACTTTTTGCTTTGTCGGGGCGAAAATGATGAAAAGCACCAAAAATTGTTTGAACAGTGCCTTGCAAATGTTGAGGAGGATTGCTCGCATCAACCGATGATTTTTCGTATAAAAAAGTATGGGGTACTTCTTCTTGTAATTTTTCAAAAGCTTTGATGTTGGGATAGTAATCAGTAAGAGTGATTTTTAAATCGGGATGTACGTTTTTTAAATCTTTTGCCAAACAGATTAAACCACTACCGCCACCAGATGCTAAATCCACCCAATGTTGTTGGTTGCTTTTTTTTAAGCATTTTTCAAGCAACGGCAAAATAGGTTTGTAGACGTTGAATTTTGTAGCCATAAATTTTAAATAGTCTGTGCCAAAATCTCGCCAACTAACAGGAAACCATTGCAAGTCTTCCCATTCAAGTGCATGCCTTCTTTTCATATTAAAGCAAATTTTGAATTTCAAATATCTGAAAAAACTTTGTTTAACGAGTATTCAATAGTTTAAATTTTAATAGGTTGCGTCAATGTTAACAAGTTGAAAGTGGATTTTTGAAATTTTATACGTTACATCGTATTTTACTTCAATTCCTATTTGTTTTGTGCGTTATCCCAGAAAAATAATAGTGCTACATGGTGGAACTCATGTCTTAAAAACAAAAATTACCAAAACTTGCAGTTAACAGGTTTTGGTAATTCTATGAGTATTGAAAAAAATATGAATTAGATTGCAATTTTTAATTGTGCAATTTTTGATTTATCAAATTTTGCTTTGGCATAATCTAATGTAATTTTTAATTCTTTTTCTTTGCTTGTTGGCATTTCAAACATGGCGTCGTTGAGAATGGCTTCACAAATAGAACGCAATCCTCTGGCTCCTAATTTAAACTCAAGTGCTTTTTCAACAATGAAATCCAATACTTTGGCATCAAAAGAAAGTGAAATACCATCCAAATCAAACAATTTTTCGTATTGTTTTACCAAGGCATTTTTAGGTTCAACCAAAATACGTTTCAATGCAGCAGCATCCAACGGTTGCAAATACGTTAAAACTGGAAAACGTCCAATTAATTCGGGAATTAATCCAAAAGTTTTAATATCTGTTGGAATGACGTATTTCAACAAGTTTTCACCGTCCACTTGTTCTTCATCCGACGACGAAAAACCAATAGTTTGACGATTTACACGGTTGGCAATAATGCGCTCGATTCCATCAAAAGCACCACCACAAACAAACAAAATATTTTTGGTGTTGACTTGAATCATTTTTTGCTCTGGATGCTTTCTTCCTCCTTGTGGCGGAACGTTTACAATTGCTCCTTCCAATAATTTCAACAAGGCTTGTTGCACACCTTCACCAGAAACATCACGGGTAATGGATGGATTGTCGCTTTTACGTGCAATTTTATCAATTTCATCAATGAAAACAATGCCTTTTTCGGCTGCTTCTACGTCGTAATCTGCGGCTTGCAATAAACGGGATAAAATGGATTCCACGTCCTCACCAACATAACCTGCTTCGGTTAAAATTGTAGCATCGGCAATACAAAACGGCACATTCAACATTTTTGCAATGGTTTTAGCCAATAATGTTTTACCCGTTCCTGTGCGACCAACCAAAATAACGTTTGATTTTTCAATCTCCACTTCATCAGCTGTTTCAGGTTGGTTCAATCGTTTGTAGTGATTGTAAACCGCTACCGAAAGTACTTTTTTAGCGTCGTCTTGACCAATGACGTATTCATCCAAATGGGATTTAATTTCCATTGGTTTCAATACATTCATTTTCATTTTTGGAGAAGATTTTTTGGATTGTCGTCCAAATTCAGCCAAAACAATTTGATGCGCTTGCTCCACACAATTTGGGCAAATATGCCCTGCTACTCCTGATAAAAGCTCACCTGCTTCTTCTCTTGATCGTCCGCAAAACGAACAACTTAAATCTTTTTTTGCCATTTATGGGGTCTAAAAATTAAAAATGAGTGCAACACTACTGCTGCACTCTATTTTTTTATCTGTTGTTTAAAAATTATTTTTGAGGATTTCTCACCAAAATTTCATCCACCATTCCGTAAGCTTGCGCTTCTTCGGCAGTCATCCAGTAATCTCTGTCAGAATCTTCCCACACTTTTTCATACGGTTGTTTAGAGTGGTGTGCGATAATTTCGTACAATTCTTTTTTCAATTTTTGAATTTCACGTGCTGTAATTTCGATGTCGGATGCTTGCCCTTGTGCACCTCCCAATGGTTGGTGAATCATTACACGAGCATGTTTCAACGCCGAACGTTTTCCTTCAGCACCTGCACACATTAAAACAGCTCCCATCGATGCGGCCATTCCCGTACAAATTGTTGCGATATCTGGGCGTACGTATTGCATGGTGTCGTAAATTCCTAATCCAGCATATACCGAACCTCCTGGAGAGTTCAAATAAATTTGAATGTCTTTTTTAGGATCTACAGATTCCAAGAATAACAACTGTGCGTTGATAATATTTGCCACTTGATCATCAATTCCCGTTCCTAAGAAAATAATGCGGTCCATCATCAAACGCGAAAAAACGTCCATTTGAGTCATGTTCAATGGGCGCTCCTCGATGATGTAAGGCGTCATGTTTTTAAATGAAGAATCGATGTAGTTTGAAACATGCATGGAGCTAATTCCCATGTGTTTCGTTGCATATTTTTTAAATTCGTTTCCGTCAAACATTTGCTATAAATTTTGTTTAAAGTTAGTATAAATAATTGATTATCCTTCTAATGCGGCTAAATAACGTTCAGCATCCAAAGCAGCCATACAACCTGTTCCAGCAGCAGTAATTGCCTGACGATAGTGTCTGTCTGCAGCATCACCGGCAACAAAAACACCAGGAACATTGGTCAACGAAGTTCCAGGTTTCTCGTATTTAATGTAACCAGTTTCGTCTAAATTGATATAGTCTTTGAAAATCTCTGTATTTGGTTGGTGTCCAATAGCTACAAAGAAGCCTGTACAAGGAATTTCTTTTGTTTCGTTGGTTTGATTGTTAACCACTTTAACACCTGTTACAACGTTGCCATCGCCCAATACGTCCACTGTTTCTGTGTTGAATAAAATTTCAATGTTAGGTGTGTTTTTAACACGATCAGCCATAATTTTAGAAGCTCTAAATTCATCGCGACGTACCAACATTGTTACTTTTTTACACAATTTTGACAAGTAATGTGCTTCTTCGCAAGCAGAGTCGCCAGCACCTACAATCACTGTTTCTTGTCCGCGGTAAAAGAATCCGTCACACACAGCACATGCCGAAAC
>JAKQEZ010000035.1 GCA_029558435.1 Bacteroidota bacterium | reverse complement strand
TAAAGAACACCACGTTTTGCAGATTCTTGAGAAGATAAGCCTCCTAAACTTAAGATAAATAGGATACTTGCAAATAAGTATGCGGCTGTTTGTATTTCGTGTCCAATCATAATATTTTATTTAAGTCAATCTGTATATTCTACTTTTTAAACATTTTCAACATGCGGTGTGTAACCAAGAAACCTCCAACAATATTGATACTTGCAATTAAAATGGCAATTACTGCAATGATCGTTAGCGGATTGGCAGCATCGTTTGTAGTTTGCAATAAACCACCCACGATGATGATACCACTAATTGCGTTGGTAACCGACATCAAAGGTGTGTGCAAAGCATGTGTAACGTTTGTAATCAATTGCCATCCAACAAAAACTGAAAGAACAAAAACGGTCATGTGTTGCAAGAAATTAGATTCTGCAGGTGCAAACTTTCCAATTAAAAACAACAAAGCACCAACCACAATAAGACTAATTAATGTTGTAGTTGCTTTTTTCTTTGCTTTTGCAGCTTCAAGTGCATTTAATTCTTCGGGTGTTGGACCAACTGGTTTTTGAGCAGCGCCACCACCAGCTGTTGGACTAACTTGAAGTGGAGCAGGAGGCCAGTTCACTTTTCCTTCAAAAGTAACCATAGAACGAGAAACTACATCGTCGTTCATGTCGATTTTAAAGTTTTCAGCCTTGCCCATGTCATCCAATAAGTGGCACAAGTTGTTTCCGTATAATTGCGATGCTTGGTTTGGCAACTGATCCAATTTACCAACTATAACAACACCATTTTCGGTTGTAATAACTTCACCGTTTTTAGTTTGCGTACAGTTACCACCAGCAGATGCTGCTAAGTCAACAATAACCGAACCTGGTTTCATTGCTGCTACGTGGTAGTCTAATATTAATTTTGGCGCAGGTCTTCCAGGAATCAACGCCGTAGTGATGATGATATCAACTTCTTTAGCTTGCTCCAAGAATAATTGCATTTCCGCTTCAATGAATTCTTTACTCATTTCTTTTGAGTAACCAGAAGCAGTTGCGCCGTCTTCGTCAATATCTACAGTTAAGAACGAAGCCCCCATTGATTCAATTTGTTCTGCAACTTCTTTACGTGTATCAAATGCACGAACAATGGCACCCAACGAATTTGCAGCTCCAATTGCCGCTAGTCCAGCAACACCGGCACCAATTACCAATACTTTTGCAGGGTCTACTTTTCCGGCAGCGGTAATTTGTCCGTTTAAAAATCTTCCAAAATGGTAAGAACCTTCAATTACAGCACGGTATCCAGAGATGTTGGCCATTGAAGAACGAACGTCCATTTTTTGAGCTCTTGAAATACGAGGAATTGCATCCATTGCCACGGCATTCACTTTTTTATCTGCCAATTTTTGGATGAGTTCCTTGTTTTGGTCGGGCCATAAATAACTCAACAATACCAATCCTTCACGCATCATGTCCACTTCATCCATTGAAGGCTCGTGTACTTTTAATACGATGTCAGAATTGTTGTAAATTTCAGCAGCAGTGCCAACAATGGTTGCACCAGCCTCTTCAAATTCTTTATCAGAAAAATTTGCTTTAACGCCTGCATTTTTTTGAATGAATACATTGAAACCTTGCTTTTGAAGGCGTTTTACTGTTTTTGGAGTTGCGGCTACCC
>JAKQEZ010000028.1 GCA_029558435.1 Bacteroidota bacterium | reverse complement strand
AATGGGATTTTTAAATTTACTACTGTTCCAAGTGATAAAAAGTGCCAGATACAATACTTGATGATAAGCAGTTAAGCGTTCATCTTCAGCCGATTTTTCAAAAAAGCCTGTCAAGTGCTGAATGTAGTTGACAGGCATTTCGTGGGTTCTCATACTACAACGAATTACGTTTGTTCATTTCCATGACTTGCAGAATTTCCCTACGGTCGTAGAAAATCACACCTCCAATTTTGGAATACGGAAGTGTTCCGTTAATCCGGAGATTTTGTAATGTGCCGGGAGAAATTCCAAGCATGCGTTGTACTTGATGTGATTTGAGCCAAGTTGTTTCTTCCTTTTTTTCGGAAGGAACAGTTTGGTTTGCCGATAAAACTTCTTTGATGTCAGCAAGTAAGGAGGATTTGAATTGTTCCAAATCGTCCATGGTAATAATTTCTGTTGCCATAACTATCCATTTATTTGTTTCTGTGACAAAATTCCGATGTTTGAATGAATTTATTTGTCAAGGTGTTATCAAGATGATAGTTTTTTTATGCTTAAAATTATTAACTACCAGATTATCAGTAGGTAAAAATTGAAATTCATTAAATTTGGTGTAAAAACTATAAAGGTGGCTCAAAAATGAGCCACCTTTGCTGTTATCCTTTATAAACAGGCATTTATTCCTGAAAAATTTCACTTTTGCTAAGGAATGGAATCCTGTTCGTTCATGTGTTTAATCAAACTGTCTGTAAGGGATTCAAGGAAAGTAGCTGTTGTTTTTTTACGCTGTTTAATGTTGACAAAATGGCGGTAAGGGTCGCCTAATTCTACATTGAAAAACAACTCAAATCCGTGTACTAATTGCTTGATTTCTGCACTCCCATTGTTAATCACACCTTTATAATGAAGTGCATAAATTACCTCTATTAATGCGGATTTCGGAGCTGTCCATAAAAAGTCCGACTTTATAGTTTTGCCGTTTTTGCTCACTGATTGTCCGTTTAATTTATTTTGTATGAATTTGTAGAGCTTTGTGTTCAGTAATAATTTTACTACCAAATGTCCACCGTTGGTAATTTGGTTGGCATCTTCTCGTAATAGCAAATACGAGGGAACAGCAGACACATTTGCATTTTTTCTTAAAAACAATGCTTCATCGGAAAAGATTTGCTCACTGTTCATGTA
>JAKQEZ010000661.1 GCA_029558435.1 Bacteroidota bacterium | reverse complement strand
AATGAAGGAGATGAAGTTATTGTGCCAACACCTTATTGGGTTTCTTACATTGAAATTGTAAAACTTGCAGGAGGTGTTCCTATTGAAGTAGAAACAGGAATCGAAACCGATTTTAAAATTACACCGGCACAATTAGAAAGTGCAATTACATCCAAAACCAAAATGATGATTTTTTCATCGCCTTGCAATCCATCTGGAACGGTTTATAGCAAGGAAGAATTGGAACAATTAGCACAAGTAATTGCAAAATACCCTCAATTAGTTGTGGTTTCTGATGAAATTTATGAACATATTAATTTTGTTGGAAAACACGCAAGCTTGGCCCAGTTTGAATCCATCTATAACCAAGTGGTTACAGTAAACGGAGCTTCTAAAGCGTGGGCAATGACTGGTTGGAGAATTGGTTTTATAGGTGCACCTCAAAATATTGCAGATGCTTGTACAAAAATGCAAGGTCAGTTTACATCTGGAACATGTTCAATTGCACAAAAAGCAACAATTGCGGCAATGGAAGCAAATCCAACAGTGTTAAAAGACATGGTTGCAGCGTATAAAGGACGTAGAGATTTAGTACTCGAAAAATTAAAAGCCATTGACGGAATTAAGGTCAATGTGCCAGAAGGAGCTTTCTATGTTTTCCCAGATGTTTCCTCTTATTTTGGAAAATCGTATAATGGGAAAACAATCCATACAGCAGAGGAATTGTGTATGTTTATTCTCAACGAAGCATTGGTAGCACTTGTTACTGGAGAGGCTTTTGGAGATAAAAAATGTATACGTATTTCTTATGCCACATCGGAAGTTGTTTTGATTGAAGCCTTGGATAGAATAAAAATGGCATTGCAAAAGTTAAAATAATGGAATTAGATCTTCTATTTCAAAAGTTTAATAAACTTAAAGTAGCAGTTGTTGGCGATGTAATGATTGACGCCTATTTGCTGGGAAAAGTTACACGCGTTAGTCCAGAAGCACCCGTGCCAGTAGTGAATTTAACTAAACACGAGGAACGTTTAGGCGGAGCTGCCAACGTTGCATTAAACTTAGTTGCTTTAGGTGCGCAACCCATTATGTGTTCATGCGTTGGTGCTGATAAAGATGGCGATTTATTAATGCAATTATTGGATAATGCAGGTATTTCTAATGCGGGTATTATCAAAAGTTCGGCACGCATGACAACCGTTAAAACACGTGTTTTAGGAAATAACCAACATCTTTTACGTATTGATGCTGAGCAAACGTCACCTATTAATCAAGATGAAGAAACCGAATTAATTGATAAAGTTAAATCCATTATAGAAAA
>JAKQEZ010000660.1 GCA_029558435.1 Bacteroidota bacterium | reverse complement strand
AATGTTTCAGAAATCAAGAATGAGTTGCTTAAAATTTCATTTTGAATTGCCTCTACAAAACCGTGTTCTTTGCTTGATACAACTACATCAAGGTTGTTGATTTTCCAAAATGCTTCCTGGTCGTCATTCAGATTTTTAAGCGTGTTACGTTGCAAGTTTTGATTTACGCAAATGCGTAAGCCTCTTCCTATCTGTTGAAGTTTTGATATTTCGCTTCCTTGATTTGAAAGTTTACAGATTGTAAAAACATTCGGATTGTCCCAACCTTCCTGCAATGCCCAAATAGAGAAAATGAAACGAGTAGGACTTTCAAACGAAAGTAGTTTCTTTTTGTCTTTCAGAATTTCGTCAACACCTGCTTTTACTTTTTCGTCTGCGTTTCCTTTATCACCTGAAAAATATCCTTTGTGAACTTGCAAAGTATTGTAGCTGTCAAAGTCGTTTTGCAAGAATTTATAATACTCGCTTGAATGGTCGAGTTTGTTTGCAATTTCACTGTATTGCTTTTTGTATTCTTCTTCAAATATGGTTTTGATTTTTGGGCTTTCACCACGAAACAAACTGGTGTCGCTTTCCATAAAAAACAAGGTGAGTGCTTTTATACCTTGTTCAAACAGTCCTCTTTCTTTTTCAAAATGAATTTTGATTGTTTCCTTAATCATTGCCCGCAATGATTCATCAGATAAGGAATAGTCAACCTTTTCAATGGTGTCATCTGACAGAACAATAGAGTCCTTGTTTATTTTCTTTATGCTCTTTCCGTTGAAAACCGAACCAACGCCTAATTCTCGTCTTGCAATAATTCCGTTGGTTAATGTGCTTACAATGGCTTTTTTGTTATCAATGCCAATGAGTGTGTCTGTGTTCTCAACTACGTCTTGCGTGTAAACCACAATTTTCTTAACCAAACTTTGTCGGAAAGAGGAAATGCTGTCCAATACATACGCCACGTTTGAAAGAACTAAACTGTCTTTCTTTTTTGGGTATGTTGCACCGAAACGCAAAAAGTAATTTTCAAAACCGTCAAAATAGGTTTTAAAAGCATTGCCTTCAAAACGGTGAGGTTCGTCCATTATCACGATTGGATTTAGTCGTTTCAAGCATTCCAAATATGATTTTGGCGGTTCCTGATTGTTTACAAATAATTCGGGTGTGTTAATGTCTTTTTCTAAAGGTCGGTTTAAGATATTGTCTTTGTGGCTGAATGAGCTTGGAGTCATTACCAAAACCGATAAATGAGAAGTCCCGATAAATTGTCTAACGGCTGAAATGTTTCCACCTTCGTAAACAAAGGTTTCAATTTCTTTTTCTTTCTCGTTGGCGTAAAAACTTTTAAAGTAGTCTTTAGTGTCCTCTAAGTTTGTTTTTGTTCCTTCTCGGATTGGGACTGTCGGAATAAGAACAATAAATTTTTTGTAACCAAAATTTTTACTCAATTCAAAAATGGTTTTTATAAACGTGAACGTTTTACCCGTTCCCGTTTCCATCATTATGTCAATGTTTTTGGTGTCTTGAACGGGAAAATTGTATTTATGCTTTTTATGGTGTGCAGTCAATACCTCTCCAAAATTTACTTTTTGGCGAAGACTTTCAAAAAGACTTATAATATTTGTAACACAGTCTTCCTGATAGCTTTGTATTTCATATTGAAACTGTTTTGTTTCCGTTTTTGTCGTCATTTATTACTTCAATTTTCCAATTGTCAAAGTTAAAATTTAATACCGTTGTCTGCCCGTTTTTCTCTATAAATCCACTTGTCTGCTGGTAGGGTGGTGGGTGGGCTTGGGTGCGTAGGCAAAAGCAAGCTCTTTTGCATTTTTTGGGTTGGGTTGTGGGTTGGCAAAAATGCAAATGTGCTTGCTGTACGTTGGCTGTCTTTCAAAAATGGTTTTAAAAAATGTGCGGTGGGAAAAAAATAAAAAACATTGGGTCGGTTTGAGTGTCGGCTCAAATGTCCTGTTGTAGTATGGTCTTTATGTTGTCTGTCACCTGTCAAAATGGTTTACTTTTTTCTTCTCTGTTTAACGGTCATTTTCTGTTGTGTCGTGTCGTAATACGCTTGCAGCTAACGTTTTTGCGCTTGGCGTTCGTGCGGGATTTCAGGGCACAAAACTGTCAACCCAGCACTAAAGTTGATTTGAAAAACTGAACTTGAATTTAAGCACTTCACCCCGCATGACGCCAAACGCCTGTTACCGGTTCGTGCTTCTTTTCTGTCGTGTTGTTGTCTGTCCATGTTGCAGTGTCTTTGTGCGATGGCTTGGTGGCTCTTTTGCAAAAAATGGCTTGTGCGTTGGGCTTGTGCGGTTTTGCAAATGTGCCACCAATTGCGTGGGCTATTAGTCAAATTTTATTTCTATTAAGTTTTGATGTGAGTTAAGTGTAATTCGTTTTGTCTCCTTGCCGTTTGAAACTAAAATCAATTTTCCCTCATAAGATTGTTTGTCAAGTTCTAAAGGTGTCGAACCAAGTTTTTGAAATGTGGATGTTAATACTGATGCAGTGCCATTGGTTGTAATAATTTTATACTTGTTGGCAGATACTGTTCTATCAATACTTTGACTGTTCGGAACATATTTATGATGTTCCGAGGGGATAGATTTTGAACTTTTGGACGAATTTCCATATAACGCTGGCGGTGGAATAACCGAATATTCACTGTTACATAACCATTTGAGTGTTTCTAAATAGAAATTAAGCGATGTTGAGTTTAGATTATAAAGTCTATTAAATAAAGCAGATTGATTAGGATTTAGAAAGTCCTGAATTGTAAAAAGGAAATTATCAAGTGTGTTGAAGCCACCTTGCATTACTTCACGCCAAAGAGTTTTGTCATGTTTGAGTGCTTCTAAAGCTGTTATCATAACCCAAAATGAAAATCTGTCCATTTCGGGGCTAAAATTATTTAGTGTCCTTTTAGGATGCTGAAATTCACTTCTGCCTTTTTCAATAGATTTCTTATAAGCTAAATCGGGAACATACATTCCATCGTAGTCAATTAGTTTAACCTGAAAATCGTCAGATGTCCCTGAAATAATGATATTACCACATTGAATATCGCCATGACCTATTTTATTTCTTTCCAAGTCTTCGGATACTGAAACCAGTTTGGCTTGTAATTCTGCCAATACTTTGTTTTCACTTAAATGATTTGAAACAAATTGGTTAATGAGTAGTCCGTTCATCCATTCCATTTTCAGAATTGGATATGAATTGCCATTTAGAGATATTTCATTCTCTATAAATTCACAATCAGTTTTCCATGATGAATGGATGTTTTTTAGATAACTACATATTGCTTTGTAGCGATTTATTGTTTCGTCTTCAGCTGACAAAAAACATCTAATAGCATATGTTCTACCATTCAGCGAACCTTTAAAGACTGCTGCAAATGCACCTGAACCAAATAAGTAAACCTTAATTGGTGATGTTCTTGATGGAATTAAATTTATACCATTCAACGACCTAAAAGCACTACCGCCTTTCTTTTGTATAAGTTGGTTGTATTCACCAATGGTTGGATAATTTTTAGCCATTACTACTTCTTATCTTTTTTCTTTTGTAGATATTCATTCCAATTTTTTTCAGATTGTGCTCCCCATATACCATCTGCGGTTACTTTATAGCCAGCTTTAATTAACTCTTCCTGTCTCTTCTTCGCTTCTTCTTTGGTTATTGTTTGACTTGGTTTGGACGGCTCAGTCTTTTCTTCTTTTGGTTCTTCCTTTGGTTGAGTTAAATCAGTGATTTTACTTTTAAGTGTTTGAATTTCTGATTTCAAATCACCAATAGTATTTTCATACTTTTCAATAATTGCATTTTCTGATTTCGCTTTCGCATTTGAAATTTCATCTTTAGAATTCGTTGGTCGCAGAAAATACATGAGTAGTATGTTTGCCATCAAAAGGCTAATTGCTACCATCAGTAGCAGTTCGTGTAGTTTTAGTTTTTTTTTGACTTGATGAAAGTCTTGAGCGACCCCATTAAATTGGTTTCTGATTTCGTTCATTTCCATATCTGTATAATTTCTTTGTTTTTTTTGTTGTAAGGATGCTGGGATAAATTCTTCTTCTTTTTCTTTTGGAAAGGAAAAATCTTTTGGCGGATGAATTAGCTTTAATTCTGCCATATTATTAAGTGGAATAATGATAGCTGAAATGTCATCTTCCTGGAGTTCTTTATTTTCCCAATATTTTAAACAGAATTCATGTAATTGCTCAAAATTCCTAATTCCTATAAGTTCTGTTATTGTAGATGGCTTTTTCAAAATAAGCCTACTAAGAGCATCCGTGGCTAAAATCAGAACATCCGAAGGCGAATATTCAAGGGTTCTTTGCTTAAAAAATGTTTCATCAATTTTATTTTGCAAAAGTTGCTCGGTATTAATGAAATAATTGTTGGCGTCTAAACTATCCACATCAGCAAAAGGAAATGGAATGATTTTATTTTCCGAATTCAGTAAAAATAAATTTGTATCACCGCATGATATTACATCAAGTTTGTTTTGCTCAGTGAATTGCAAACCGATAAAGGTGGCTGTGCCACCTTTATTTTGTTTGGCTTTTTCTAACGATGCTTTAGCTGGATTGGTGCTGAATTCAAATTTTGCACTTTTGTATAATTCTACCTGCTTGGTAAATGAAGTTATAAGCTCATTTGCATTCAATATTGGGTTTGCTACAAATTCTTTTGTAATTATCTCTGCCCAAATTTCGGAATTGAAACTCTGTGTTGTTCCATCTGCTAATGCAAAAGTTTTCCTTTCTGAATTTACTGAATACTTATCCTGTATGTATTTAAATTCATAGGATGCTCTTTTATGAAGTTGTAAAACTGTTATGCCCATTACTGTGGTGTTCCGATGTTTAAGAAGTTAATTAAGTCTGTGGCATTACCATTGAAAACATAACCTTTTGCATTCTGTCGAATGTCATACCCTTTTTGTTGGGCTATTCTTATCATGTTTTCATCAAGTGGCGTGGACATCTCGAATAGAAGCCTTTCAAATTTGTCACCTGTATTTACTTCACTTGGGAATAATAATTTGTCACCTGCTCTTGTTGAAATATGAATGTTTAAAATGCTAACCGAACCGTAGTTGGTTCTCAAGCTTTTTATTTGCTCTACCTGACTTTTTAAAGCATTAAAATTGCTCCCTGCGTCAGTGGCTTCACCGTCAGTTATATTAATAATGATGGGTGGATGGCAGTCTCTATGATTTCCCCAGTTTATCCAGTCATTACAAAGTCGTTTAGCATTTTCAAAAGCCTTTGTCATTGGTGTATTACTCACCGAATAAGGTTTAATCCAAATTGGTTTGTCATTTTCTTGTCCAAGAGGAAATTCAAAAATATTTTTAATTGAAACTACCCATTTCCCTGATAGTTGACCTTCCCAGCCAGATTGAACTACATTTTCCTGTTTGCCATATCCTATAATGGCAATTTCAAATCGGTTTTTGAGTTCGCCACCGCTTCCAATGCAACGTAAACCAACTTCATACAAAATGTCGTTGATTGCATTAGTAACTTCGACCGCTTTTGTATGCGAAGCATTGCCGAATTTTTCATTCATTGAACCGCTTTGGTCAATTAAGTAAACAAGTAAGCAGGGGTTGGTGCTGCTGATTGTGAGATTTCTAATATCGTGCATTTTGATTGATTTTATTTGTATAAATCACCGTCCTTGTAACCACCTGAGTTAGATGGATTTTCAGTTGATGAATAATTTGTCGTTGGATTATTGTGTCCTCCACTGTAGCCACCTTGGTAACCTCCAGATGTCCCTGTGTTTTGACCGCCTTGGAAAGTTTGACCGCCAATTGCTTGAACACCTTTTGGATTTTCACCATATTGGTTGGGACCAGGTTGCCCATCTTGGAAAATAAGCCAAAAAACATAAAAAGGTATTAACTGCCACCAGCCGCTATTTCCAACATCATGACATCTTTTAGCACCTTGCGCCCAGAGAAACCAAAGTAGAGGTAATGAAAATATAAATGCTAACGCAACTGCACCGCTATTATCATATGAACTTGTTGACATTGCTGCTGCAATCATTGTAATTATAACTCTTGCGACAACAAAAATTATAAAGCTTAAGCCGTATTCAGTTCTTCTGATACGACCCTCGAATGAAAATGGATTTTGAAACATGTTGTTTGATTTTAATTGTTAGTAATTATTGTTTTTGATTTATTTACAAAGTTCGCTGTAGGCTTGTATTACATTTTTATTTCCTAACTCGATAGCCTTTTTCAAGTCAGGACAACCATCTTGCCCAAGTGACAATTTTGCAATACCTCTATTGCCCAGTGCCATACTGGTAAATTCAGTATTGTAGTTGTCATATTTGATTGTTTGTGTAAAATCTATGATTGCCCCTGCATAGTCTTCTATTTGAAGTTTGGCAAATCCTTTGTTGTTGTATGCCTTATAATAATCGGGGCGGAGTTTAATCGCTTCGGTATAGTCAGCAATTGCTCCTTTATAATTATTCAAATATCGTTTGTTCAAACCTCTATTGTAATATGCTTCAGACTTCATGTAACTATCTTCTACTGGATAGTTTTCAATGGCTTTTGTATAAAGACTTATAGCTGCTTCACGGTTTCCTGCTTCTGACTGCATTTTCCCATCATTGTAATATTTTACAGCAAGGTCATGTTTTGAAACATAGTTACCCATTGTGTTCACCATTCCTTTATCTTTTATGGAATAAATGATGTCTAGAAATTCTTTTTGGTCATATTTAAATTCGTCTTTATAAGAGTAACAATAGGTTATCAAACTTGCATTTTTGCCAAAGTAAAAGGCAAACATTCCGACTAAGTTTCCCTTGATGCTTATTCCCATGTCATAGGTGAATATTAAAATTTTGTTCTTTGCATCATAATAGTTCTTTCCTATTTTTAGCTCTACTCCAAATTTTCCATTAACAAGGTTTTCAATTACTTTTTCAAATTGTGGCTTGTTGGTGAAGTATTCTTGAACCTTTTTGATTTCATCTTCATTTGATGTGGTCGCATAAACATTCTTAAAAAGTATGTAAGGGTAATCCATATCGGCATTCCCAATTTTCTGATAACAAGCATCAAATTGAATATCCTTTCTATATTCTAAAAAGTCTTTTACATCCTTCATTCGCTGTTGCAATACTTCTTTAGGTAATCGTTTCCAAGTTTTGTCAAAACTTAATGTGAAACCCAATGGGCTTTCATAAGCCGTTTGGGCAAGCGTTAGCTTGCTCAAACAAAATGTCAATATGATGATTAAACCTATTCTCATTTTTCTGTTTCTACAAAAATGGTTTTGATGTATATCCAATTACTATCAAAAATTCTCCAGTCTCCACGGTGATTGATAACAAGATATAAGATGAGTTCGTCTTTCATGTCGTAAATATTAAACGTCCGTTCATCTTTAACAGTCAAATAGCATGAATAGCCTCCATATTCATCCTCAATGTATGTCCTGTTCTTGTATTGTATTGGTAAATTGGTTTTTGCTGTGGTTGTTGTCGTATAGTCACTTTGGGTTTTATTGGTAGGGTAGGTGTAAGTGCTATAATAAAATGTATTGTATTTGCTATCAGGCTCTATCCAACCAGGTTTACCAGTGTATGGGTTTGTATTTCCTTTTGTCGAAAAGTTGTCACGGTTTGTTGAGTTAGGGGCAGTCCTGAAATACGGTTGAACATAAGTTCCGTCTTTACGATAATAACCGCTCACCTTAACATGTCGTGGGTTTGTCTGGGCAAAAGTTGAAAAAGTCGTTGAGAGAAATAGAAAGAAAAGCAGGATTAATCTAGTAAAAGTCACTGTCCGCTGCTGCCAAGTGCGTTGGGGCAAAAGCAAATGTGCTGCAACTGTGTCGACTTGTGCGATGGGTTGCAGCTCTTTTGATTTTGCTGAAGCATAGGCTTGTCTGTTCATTTACTCTGTCGTTTTATTATTGCACTGTCGTCTTTTAGCATGACCGGTAACGTTTTCGGGCTTTGCGTTCGGGCGGGTTTCGGAGCACAAAACTGTCAACCAGCACAAAACTTGAATAGAAGCACAAAGCTCCAAGTTTGCACGTCACCCTGCCTGACGCAAAACCCGTGTTACCGGCTGCCGTGCTTCTCGTTTCCATTAGTTAACCCATACTTTA
>JAKQEZ010000652.1 GCA_029558435.1 Bacteroidota bacterium | reverse complement strand
TCCAGAAAGATTTAAAAGAAATATACCTAAACCGATGCCTGTACCACAGGAGGTATGGATTAATAAGCCAATAATAAAAAATCAGGAGGTGCTACACTAAATGTTTGAAAAAAGTGTCTCATTTTCATTGACATGTTCCGGTTTCGCATTGCATTTATCAATGTTTCCCCAATACCTTTTGCAACACCTGCGAACTGATCGGTAGCAAACTGCGGTGCTTTGTAATCTGCAATATCTAAATCTATTTCATATTCCTCTATTTTATCACGTATTGTTTCCTTTCTAACATCTTTTTCTGCACTGTTAAGTTCCATTTTATTGATATACTTTTCGACTTCTGTTTCGATACCGCTTTTTATATCAGCAAATTCTTGTTCAAGCTGTTTTTTAAAGTCTTTCACGGCTTTATTGTTTACATCGTCCTGTAAATTACTTATAAAATCACCTATTTCCTTGTATGATGTTAGGTATCGAAAACTATCCATTCTACTAGCAAAATTTGAAAAAATTTCTTTTGCTGATGACCTAATATTTTTTTTCACGTCTTTAATAATTTTATCTCTTTTTTTTGCAAAGTGTTTTTGAAAAGAAACAAAATCGCCTTTTTCAGGTAACATGGAAACAATATCTTTCTCTAGTCTGTCAAGAGAAGTATCTGTTTGTACAATAACTCTTTGTAAATATACAATTAATTCATTAATTTTTCTTTTGAACACAATTGGTTCTTCATTTTCAATTTTTTTTATTGCTAAGTTTTGTTTTGTAATAAAGTTTAACAAATTTTCTCTTAAAGCAACGATTCCTTCATTTCTTGGTGCCGATACTGCAATCAGATCAAGACAGTTGGCAAGAGAAGAGTTGGATAATCTTAGTAATTCTCTTGCCTTGTTTATTAAATTGACATATTCTTTACATACTTTAAATTGATTATCCTTCTCGCTTTTCCATTCATCCAAAAATGTTAAAACAGGTATTATTGGAATACTAAGGCTGTTTATATATGGTTCTAATGTGCTCGCTGCATTATCAATGTCCAACAACTTTATGGTAACCAACAACAAATCACAATTTTCAATATATTTTCTTGTTTTTGCTGTGTCACGTGTATATACACCTCCCAATCCAGGCATGTCTATTAGGTTTATCTTTTTATCTGCAAAGATTTTTGCAAATTGCTTTTTTGCAGGTAATTTCATTTCATAAAAATTTATACTGCTATCGTCTGTCATGACTTTACCGCTTACGCTTAGTTTTAACTCTTCAATTTCAACTTGTTTTTTAGTATCATCAATAAGACACTTAAAGCATCTTGGCGTAGCGATGTCATGATTAAATTCAACACGGGTAACCTTAGAAGTTACAATGCTTTCCCCTTCTGGTAGTTTAAATTCATCATCGAGTTCAAAAAGGGCATTAACAAGGGCGGTTTTCCCGTGAGAGTATCTCCCTATAAGACCAACAAAAATTGGAGAGTCCAACACAGCAACGGCTTGTTTGATTTCAGTGTTAATTTTGACAATCTCAGTTTCTGCATAGTGTTTAAATTTTCGTTTAATCTCCTCAGTTTTAATCGTATCTATAGTATTGCCACCAAAAATGGTATTGATTTCTTCATTCAAATCTTCTAACTTTTTTTTGATTTCTACTGATTTCGCCTCAAAGCTTATTTGTTGTGAATCCACAATCCCTCCTATTTACTTTTTAATAAACCCTTTAAATATTATCTGACAATTTCAATAATATCAAGATTTGCCCTAACAGGATCACTATATCGTTACATTTTTTGTATTTTCTTCTAAAAAAGAGGTCTTACACCCATTTCTCTGCATTTTTTTATGTTAACCACTTTAATATCGCCAGTTTTCTTATGTTCAAGGTAAAGTGCTGTGCCTTTTTTCGTCGCAGCATCAAAGGTTGTCTCTAAATCAAATATGCTTATCAAGGTTGACCGACCTATATTGGTAGCATCAATAAAATGGACCTTATTTTCACCAGGCGTAATTACGACACCTAAAAAGGCATGCCCGGGGACTAAAAAAATTATTGGTTCAAGCCCGATATTTTCGTAGCACGATGCGAGTAATACAGAAATATCAACACAATTTGCCTGCTTATCTCGTATGGAGGTTCTTGGAAGCCTGATCCGCTGACTTTCCTTTGTTTTTCCGAAATCAATTGTACTGCTAACATATGAAACTCCAAGTTTTCTAAATTCATTGAAAATAGCCTCCATCTGATCCCTTACTAATTGCGGATTGTTTTTTTGATATCCCGTAAATGCATTACCACCCATGCGTTCTTTGGCTTTGGATATAACACCCTCAACAGCAGGATCTCGAGGCGTTACCCACGATGCTAACAAAAAAGCAAGGTTATACTTATTATTACCTGTAGACCATGGCATATCCTCTACGCCTCTGATCTCAACCTGTCTCGTTTCATCGAAAATGACCTTTTCGCCTTTTTTTACCAGAAGACGCAAAGATGCTGGAGTGGTATTTTGGTTATCCAGAAGTTTTTCTCCGAAAGAAACTTGTCTAAACGTTATTGATTCGTTGGGTTTTAGATTTAAAGTCTTGGAAACAGGATCTGTCCAGTTCTGAATTTGCGACATTACAGTAACCGTTCGCTGTGAACTATTGGGATTCGTCAACTTCCATTCCACATCTCCGCGCTCACCTTCCTGGGCAGCATATTTCTGAATTGCCGGAAAAAGTTCGTTATGGCACTCAACAGATACTTCGATGCCCTTGTCGGTATTGCCTACACACCCTATTATCAAACCAATGAAACACAATGACACGATTAAGGCGATCAAAGATGATGGTCTGACAAGTTTCCTCTTGTTTTTGGGCTTCTTTTTTCCATCAGAACTATTGGAGTCTTGCAAGGCAAAGGTCTCACCTAATCTGGCAATGTCTTCCCCACATGTATTACAAAATTTTGCTTCATCACCATTTGCCGAACCACACTTATTAAAAAACATAATTTACCCTCCACCAAGTATTTCGCCATTTTCTCAATTAAATAAAAACTCCAAATATTGCAAATAAAGTAATCCAACGATAACAAAACATATCTATAATGCTCCCAAGAATGCCTAAAAATCTTCCCGAAAAAAGGTCTGAAATTGCAATGATCCCCCAAATGATACCACGTAATCAATTAATAGGGACATTCCGAATTTGAACCCTTTTAATCCTTTTTCTGGCTTCTGTTGATTCTGTTCAAAGCTCATCTTATGTGAATCCATAGCTTACCCAGTAAAATGGTGTCAAAAAAACATGAGTTATAATCAAATGTTGTGTTTGGAAACAAAAAAGACGTATCCTTTATTAGTCACAAAACATACAATGTCTCTTGGTATAGAGGCAAAAAGGAGGATACGTCTTATGAAACAGAATGAACCAATTGAAGAAAAAAAGC
>JAKQEZ010000648.1 GCA_029558435.1 Bacteroidota bacterium | reverse complement strand
CTTTCTCCAATGCTGGTGCAGGGTTGTACTTGATAAAATATTGCATCCAAGGGCTTGCTATTTGTTTGACTTGTAATTTCACGAAGTCGTCATCACTCATTTCTGCTGGTTTTTGAGTGTTTGGATTGTCTTTTAATATTTGTTTAAAATAAATTGTCAAGTCAGAATTAAGTTGTTCAAGACTAGTTGATTGATTTACAATATCAAATGCTTTTCTGTTTGACGATTGACCTTTTTGTATATCTTCTTTGCTAACTCCTGATGCTTCTTCGATTAACTTCTTTTGTAATAAAAGTAAACTGTCGCCTTGAATTCCTGTTCCTGCTAATAAAACAATAAAGGCTACATCTTTTGAATTGCTGGCAACCATTGGTGCAATTAGCCCGCCTTCACTATGTCCTATTAATCCAATTTTCTTTTTATTTATTTCTTTTCTTGTTTTCAAATATGCAATTGCACTTTCTACATCTGTTGCAAAGTCGGCAGAAGTTGCGGTCTTAAAATCTCCTTTTGACATTGCAATTCCTCTGTCGTCATAACGCAAAACAGCAATTCCGTTTTTTGTTAAAAAGTCTGATAAAACAAGAAAAGGTTTGTGTCCTAATAGTTCTTCATCTCTGTTTTGTGGTCCGCTACCGCTAATTAAAACTACAACAGGAAAAACGCCTTCTTTGTTTGGTAATGTCAATGTTCCCGCTAAATTTATTCCTGCTTTTTTGTTTTCAAAAGTTATATCTTCTGAATAATAAGGATATGGTTTTATTGGTTCTTGTGGTCTTATATGTTTTTCTTTTTCGATTTTCTCTTTTGATAAGTTCATTGGGAAAGATTGTCCACCTTGCTTAAATGTCCCAACAATAATATTGTCTTGTCCTAGTGTTCCTTCATATTCAATTTTTGCATTAGCAATTGTAATTTTCAAAATTGAATTTTCAAAACTCGTAGTTGTCGTTGGAATTCCCTTCGCTCCTTGGTCAGGACTATCCATTGTTGAGCTTAAACTATTTTCGGTTTGCGAAATATTAAATACAAGTCTCATTTGTATTCCTTGAATTTTTAATGCTCCATTCCATTGCCCTGTAATGTCTTGACCGTAAATTGTCAAAGAAAACAGGCTTGTCAATATTACCAACGTTAAATTTTTCATTTTATAGTGATTTTAAATATTTTGATATTATTACTAAAATTGTGGTTATTGCAACTAACGAAATTATTGAAATTGGATTTGCAAAATTTACTGTCCAACCCAAATATTTATTTCTCTTAGGTGGAAATATTCTTTTATCATCTTTATTGAAATAAAAGATTCCCCATTTCCAATTGTTTGGGTCTTTATGCCAATGCTCTAATGTGTCTTTTGTTGGTTTTTCTTGTGTTGTCATATTTCTGTTTATTGTTTGTTGGTTCGGTAAAATTTCTGCTAACGTTTCGCGGCTTAAAAATGTGGCGAAAAACCAACACCAAGCTTTCACAAATATAACCAAAACTTTAAATTAAACAATTGTGTCATTTCAAAAAATTCCCGAAACCAGCCATATTTTTAAACCGCTGTTAAATGCAGTTTTATATTTTCGGAACTTAAAAAACAATGCAACATTTTACCGCAAAGTTCGTTTTC
>JAKQEZ010000646.1 GCA_029558435.1 Bacteroidota bacterium | reverse complement strand
CAACCTGCACAAAAGTTTGATAAGAGCACTCAGCTTCAATTTTGCACGTCACCGCCAATTGAGGCAACACGCTGTTACCAGCTGGCGTTCTTGTCCACCGTGTCTGTAAACCATTGTCTTTGTTGAGTTTTATTGTCGTTGTCGAGTTGGTTTGTGTGTCGGGTGTTTTAATTTTTTCAGAAGGGAGGGAGAAAAAAAATTGAATTTCTTCTTGGGTCGGGAAAAGCACACTCTTTGCCAAGTTTTGGCTTGTGTGTCGGTTTGTGCGACTTGGCAATGTGTGTGCTTTTGTGAGTTGGCTATTCCACATCTTCAATTGGTTCTATAATGTTCTCGTTATTGATTCTCTTATTAACCAGTGTTCTGTCCCAGTCAGGGGGCATTGGTTTAAATGTTTCATCTTTGTCCGCTTTAATTCGTTCAAAGTGTTTTAACTGAAACTCTCTCAATAAACCAACATTCATTTCTTCAACTAAAATTGTGTCATTCTTGCCTCCCTTTAGTTTCATTAAATCCTTTCTGGCTGAATCTGTTGGTTGAGTCAATCTAGAGTCACCAAACTGGCTTGTATTGACTTGAGCAATATAGCAATGCAAATCTCTTGAAAGTGCTTCAACTATGTTTGAGAAATAAGGTGTGTCTTTGTTCCATTCAGATGCAACAAGTAAATCAATTTTAGAACGGAAAATGCTTCGGTGATAAGTATCTGCCAATTCAAAACAATAGAAGGAAGTAAAATAAAGATTTCTCCAATTAATCAGGTCATACCTATAAGGAATAGGCTTTGGAACTTTAAAACCAAAACCTCTAATAATCAATTCTTCTATATGAGCATAATGATTTTTAAGGCGGTAAAGAACAACAGCATCTTTTACTCCATTTATTGTCACAGGAATAATTGAGACAATAAAATTGTAAGCAATATCTTTTACATTCCAATGTTCAAGTCCAGCAATGATAGCCATTTGGTTCTTATCGCTATATTTTGCAAGACTTGGAACAAACTCATAAGGAACAGAGAATTCAGGTAAAACAAATAAATCTGCTTTCTCAATTCTTGATTCTTTTAAGAGTTTTGAAAATACTTTGTAGCGTTGATTGCTGAGATTCGGCTTGCCTTTTACACTCGCTTCAATATTTTTGATTAATACTTGTGTGTTTGCGATTGAAATTTTAGGGTTTTCTTTAAACTTAAAGTCCTTGTTTATTTGCAATTCATTTAATTCAACCTTGCGTTCACCATTAGTTCCTTGAATTGGTTTATGTG
>JAKQEZ010000629.1 GCA_029558435.1 Bacteroidota bacterium | reverse complement strand
TAACCTGTGTAAAAACCAAAAGACAATTTATACTTATGGAAAAACAAGAACAATATTTTGAACTCATTAAAAAGCGGGTGGGAGATTTTAATAAAAGTTTTTTAACGGAACTTCCATTTGAAAACGAAATGTAGCACTTGCTGGTAACGTATGGTGCTTTGCGAAGGCGGGGCTTTTAACCACTAAATTTAATTAGAAAGATGAATGATATATTTAACGATAATGTTTCTTTGAAAACGGAAACCCCCGCTTTTGCAAAGCACGTGTTACCAGCAGTGCCTTCTTCGGAGGTTTATTTGGAAGATTGTGTGGAAGGAATGAAACGTTTCCCTGATAATTACTTTGATTTAGCAATAGTTGACCCGCCTTATGGGATTGGAATGGATAGCACACATTTTGTTACTAAATCATCAAACGCAAGTGCAAAAAATTATGGTAAAAAAGACTGGGACAAAGAAGCACCAAGTGATATTTATTTTAATGAATTAATAAGAGTATCTAAAAATCAAATCGTGTGGGGTGCAAATCACTTTATTGAACGGATAAACAAAAATAGTAGCTGTTGGCTCGTTTGGGATAAGAATAACGGAGAAAGTGTACACGCAGATTGTGAACTTGCCTGGACTTCATTTAGAACTGCCGTGAAATATATAAAATATACTTGGCACGGGATGAGACAACAAAATATGAAGCAAAAAGAGGAACGAATACATCCCACACAAAAACCAGTCGCATTATATGAGTGGATATTGAAAAACTACGCAAAGCCAAATGATTTGATTTTAGACACTCATTTAGGAAGTGGAAGCAGTAGGATTGCAGCTTATAAAGGCGGGTTCAACTTTGTAGGATTTGAAATAGACCAAGAATATTATGAGAAACAAGAAAAGCGTTTTAATGACTTTAAAAGTCAATTACGGTTATTTTAGCGATGTCGATGGCATTGCTGGTAACTCGCACTTTTGCCGCCGTTCGGCGCATAGCCGAATGGCCGGTAAAATGCAGTTGGGCGGCCTGTGTAGTATCTTTTGTGCAGGGTAGGGCAGTTTCTATGAG
>JAKQEZ010000380.1 GCA_029558435.1 Bacteroidota bacterium | reverse complement strand
TAAACATAATAAAAAATGGGATACCCTTTCGAGTACCCCATCAATTTATTTTGAGAGAAAATTATTTTACTACTTTAACGGTATAAGAAGATTGGTCGCCTCCTTTAACTGTTACAAAATAAACTCCTCTGTTCCAGTTTTCTGTAGAAATTGTTACTTTATCTTTCATTTCAGAAGTTGCAACAATTACTTTACCATTCATATCCGTAATTGTGAATTGAACTGTTTGAGAAGCTGTTAATGTTAATTCATTTTCAAATGGATTTGGATACGCTTTAACGGCATTTTCCAATGCAATTGATTGAACTGAAGCATCTGAAACTGTAAAACAAGTTGAAGTGTCAGAACATGTTGCATTGCTAACAACTACAGCATAAGAACCTGGTGTTGTTGCAGTGAATGATTGATTTGTTGCTCCAGCAATTGCTGCATTTGTTGCACAATTAATCCATTGGTATGTTACACCAGTTGATGCGTTTGCAGTTAAAGTATTGGCTGCTTGGTTTACTGATACATCTGGAAGATTAGCACCTGTACAAATTTCTTCAAAAGCATCAGCGCCACAAGGTAACAATTGATAACCTGCTAAATGAGGGTTAGAGCTATCGAATTGAGAACCAATACCACTTACATTAAAAGGACCTTGTGGTGTAGCTGTTCCAGCCAAGTTCATTGAAGCCAACACGCGAATTGTAAATGTATTTGTACCGTCAGTAACATCCATATTAGCACTTCCAGAAGGGAACGTTGCAGTTGGAGTAACAAATGTTAAGTTTTCCAATCTAACAACTTGATTTTCTGTTGACTCATCTAGCATTGTTACAACTGTTGGCGATGTAGTTGCAGAACCACTTTTCAATAATTGAATTTCATCAACACGCACTTGAGTTAATCCATTAAATTGATCTACTTTTCCTTTTACTTGAATAGAGTCACCTGCAACTGGGTCAGTATAACCATTTTTATCACTAGTTGAGAAAATATACATTCCTTTTTCAGTTCCATCAATGATAACCATGTTATAACCAGAACCTGCGCGGTAGTCCATACATTGAACAACGCCTGTAATTTTCACCAATTTATTCAATGAATCTGCAATACCTGTTGTTGCATCGTATCCGTTAATTTCATCAATTGTACGATAGATGTAATCATCTGCAAAACCACTCAATGCAATATTTACAGTAGTTGCGTTTAATGACGATACAGCCAAGTTTCCAGACAGAGTTCCATAAACAGCTGCATTAGCTCTAACATAAACGGTTGTTGAAGCTAAAGTACCAGCTGTAGGCGTTAATAAAACACTTGCAGTATATATCGTGTTATCCAAAGATACTTCAAAATTTGTAGGTGCAGCAACTGTAACATCGCCTTGCAAAGCAATACCATCAACAGTAATTGTTTGTGAAGAGGAAGGAGTTCCAACGATATGGTTAAAACCTGTAAGCGATGCAGGTGCAGCATTTAAAACAGGTGTTGTTGAAGAACAAGTCCCTGGATCTGTAATGCTTTCTGTAAATGAGCAAGCACCATCATTAACGTCTGTAATTGTTAAAGTTACATCTCCAGCTCCAGCCGAACCATTTTGCAATGTAAACGTTGTTGCTTGACCATAAGCAGCAGTTGTTGGAGTAATTGTTCCAGCACTTACAGAAACATTATAACCACCTGTTCCTAAATCATTTCCAGTTGGGTTCAAAGTAAATGTTACAAAATCATCTGTTGCATCTGCTCCAGTATTATTATCATTGCACAATACATTTGCCAAACCAGAAGCTGTAATATCACATCCTGCAGGTGCAGTGTAATCTGTCCAAGCAATGTTGTCTATTACCGTTTGTCTACTTGTTGCTGTATTACCTACATTCTTAATACGAATAGTAACTATTCCAGCTTGATTTACTGCATGTGAAAAAGTATAAATAGTTGCATCTTCTCCACTTGCACCCCCAAAAGTAGGTGAAGTAGCCACTTGCGTCC
This sequence comes from Bacteroidota bacterium, assembly GCA_029558435.1. Next base: position 40,354 of record JAKQEZ010000380.1, on the reverse strand, counting down.
CGTTTACCAATAATTCTAACTGTCTTACATTATTACCTGTATAGGCCTTTCTGTATTCAAAATCCAATTGACCAATTCCATTGGTAACTGTCCACTCTAAATAACTATCCGATGCTCTTTGCATCAGTAAACCATTATCTTCAATGGGATATGTATCTTGATCACGGCTGCGACCATAAGTATATGTTACGCCATCGTTAGTAAAACTACCATCCCCATAAGCAGTTGGCAATGTAACTGATTCAAAATCATTGAATCCCTGACCAAAGATAAAGGCAGGCATAGCAATAAAAAGAAGTAATAATTTTCTCATATATTTTGTATTAATTTTTTTACAAATATATGGAAATAGGTGAAAATAATTACAAATATTTTTAACTAATAATCAACTACAAAATGGTTACATTGGTAATTATCGCCTACTACTTGCTTTGCATGTGCTCGTCTTCTTCCTTATCTGGTGGGAATAATTTAGGTAAATCTGCTTTTCCTTGCAAACGGTCTAACATTTCTTCTAATTGAGAAATAGAAATTTGTTTAGCAATAAAGTTTTTATCCTTATCCAACACAAAAACACGTGGAGTTGAGAAAATATCATAGGTTTGAGATACATTCATCGATTCAAGAGTTGTAAAACGTGGAATCAACTTGCGAGCATCTTCTTTTCCTACTTTTAATATAGCTTCGGTAACAGCGATGTTAATGAAATTCAAATTGTTTTTCTTAATGTAATCTTTCCATTTTTTGTATTCTTCGCCCGTAGCTTTACCAATTGCAACTACTTCAATGTTTCTGTCTTTCAATTTTTTGTCGTAAAGTGTTGCTAATTTTGGTGTCACTTTTTTACAATGTCCACATTCTGGATCCCAGAAATACAACACCGTGTATTCGGCATCAACTTTATGCAAATTCACCCAATTTAATTGATCCCAAGGCTTATCCAACGTATCTGGCAAAATGATGTTTGGAGCTTTCACCCCCATAACTAAATGTTTTTGAACATCAATTTTTTCGCACAATTCTTTCAATTTATCTTCGGTCATCCAATAAGCTGGTGATTTTCCTTCGGCATTTTTAGAGCAATAATATTTATCAGCCATCATCACATACACTTTATCCATCCCCATTTGATTGCTTTTACCATAAGTGCTGGTAACATAAGAAACGATGTATTCAAATGCTTTTGATTTTGGGTTCAATTTATCGATAAGATTGTAGGAATATTTTAAAATGGTATCCCAATGTTGAATCAACATTTTATTGCTGAAATAGTATTCAATTTTATTTCCAAAAATAGGTGTATTCACCAACCCATCTACACTAAAATCAACGTTATCAAAAAAGTGATCTCTAAAATAATGGTATCTAAAATTAGAATCAATGATGTTGCCTTTGCTGTCTACTGGCGGTTCTGGAATATCAATATCAATGGTCATTTTTACCATTTTACCAATTAATTTATTGGAGTGGACAGTAGCCAAATTGTTTTGAAAATTGAATACTTCTTTGCTAATGGCATCAATTTTTGTTTGTTTTTCTTTGTATTCAGCACTTTTTTTATCCAATTTATTCATTTCATCGGCAATTTTTTGCGCATCCATACGCTTACCGGTGATGAATTTCACATACTCGTTAAAAACTTTATTTTCTTCGGATTTTTTTACAACCATTGTTTCAGCATATTTTGGCCCTTTTGCCTCAATGTTTACCTCCTCATTGTTGTAAATAAATTCTAACAACTGTTGCCCCGGAAACAACAAGCCCAACATACCTGGTTTTTGCTTTGCACCATTAAATTCCACTACTCCACCTTTCATTTCGGCAGTATCGGCATAGTATAATTTTGCACCATTGTATTTCACTAAAAAGATGGTAGTGTCTTTTTGGTCAGCAATTTTGAATCTTAATTTTTGTCCAAATGAAAATGTTGCTGCAACAGCAATTACTAAAGTTAAAATGTGTTTCATAATGTCCATTTTGTTGGTTGAATTTAATTGATTGACTCAAGTTTCGTTCCAAAAGTAATAATATTAACATTTATTTAACCAGATTTTTTTTGGGGTTGCCAATTCACAAACATCAATTCAAATTCATCCGTTTATTTTTTAATATTAAAAAGAGTCTATCCAAAAGTCATTTTTTATATTTGTAAAAAACCAAAAAATCAGTTGATGAAATCAGCAGGTTTAGCATTTTTAACCAAAATTTTAACCGATAAATGCTGCTCATGCACAAAGCTATTTGTTGTTGTTTATTTATTTTCTCCCTATCATTTGCTTCATGGGGGCAACAACGGGTTTCTACATCTTTAAGTTTAACCAAAGTTGATTTTTTTCATGGTTTTGAATACGGTCAACAACACCAAGCATTTGAGTGGAATGTGGGATTTGAATACGGCATTAATCGCTCTATTTTTCAAAAACGATTTTTTCCTAAACTAAAAACCAACGGATTTTATAATTTAATTCACAAACCTAAAATTAATCTGGGTTTAGGAATGCAATATACCTATTCTCTCTACCGTTTTGGAACGACAACAAAAGACATTGTGCAGTTTCATGAATTGATGGGAGGCTTGCGTTGGAATGTGGGCAATCAATGGCGCTTTGGTCAAACGCTGATGGTGGGCGGTTTGTGGGAAAATGATTTTCATACATTGGTTAATAAAAGGCAAACTTATGGAACCTTTGGTTATATAATTCAAATAGATGTGAGCTATGCGTTTTAGTTGGTTGCTGTTATTTTGCTTGTTTTTTGGTTGCGATAAACAACAATTTTCATCGGTTGAAGTGGTGGGACATGCGGGCAATGGACTCAATATTCAAAATTCCATTTATCAAGAAAACACCTTGCAAGCTATCAATTTGGCTTTGGGTTTGAATGGCATATCGGGGGTGGAAATAGACGTTCAGCTTTCACTCGACCAACAATTGTGGTTGTATCACGATGAAAAATTAGAAGAAGCAACAACAGCTTCGGGATGCATTGCCAGTAAAAACTCTGACGAATTAGCAACAATCCGCTATAAATCGGCCAACAAAGAAAAATTAACCCGTTTGGACGAATTGCCGTTTGAAAACTATACGGGGTTTACATTTTATTTAGACATTCGCCATTTTAACGCGTGCGAAAATCAAATTTTGAATCAAGCACATTTTATTGCGGCTTTGCAACCAATCATTGATGGAAATTCCAATTGCAATTTTGTTCTCATCACCAATTATCCCAATTGGCTTGCGGGATTTAAGCAAAAAGGTTGGAAAACAGCTTTAAACGTATTCAATCTAGACGAATTAAAAACTATCAATTGGCAAAACAATCCGTTTGATGCCGTTGTATTACGCAATTCAAATAGCACAACAGATGATGTGAATTGGATAAAATCTCAAAATAAAAACGTATTTTTGTTTGACATACGTGCACCCAAAACCATTCGTCAGGCAATGAAAAAACAACCCGATGTGGTTATTGTTGACGATGTGAAGGCGGCATTAATAGAAAAAACCTAAGACGATGGCAAAGAATAAAAAAGAACGTATCAATGTGGTGTATTCTACCAATCCTAATTTTGGATATGAGTTTGAAGAGGAAGAAGAAGTGGAAACATTGCCCAAAAACCAGCAAAAATTGTATGTTTCCATTGATAAAAAATCGCGTGGAGGCAAAGAAGTTACGCTAATCGAAGGATTTGTTGGAACAGAAGATGATTTAAAAGAATTGGGTAAAACATTGAAAACAAAATGCGGCGTTGGAGGCAGTGTTAAAGATGGAGAAATACTTATTCAAGGAAATTTCAGAGATAAAGTCATTTCACTTTTAGAAGCCGAAGGATATCAAACAAAACGCAAAGGAGGGTAATTTTTTTTTAAAATTGTTTGGGGTTAAATCATTTTTTTCGTTAACTTAGGTAAAGTTTAACCTTAAAACATACCTTTTATGCTTGTAAAAACCTATAGTAGTTCCGTTATTGGAATTGACGCAACTACCATTACAATTGAAGTAAACTTAGGACAAGGAATCAATTTTTTTCTTGTCGGATTGCCCGATTCTTCGGTCAAAGAAAGTCATTTGCGCATCAAAGCAGCATTTGCCAACAACAATTACAAATTTCCACAGCGCGAAGTTACCATCAACATGGCACCAGCCGACATTCGAAAAGAAGGTTCTGTGTTTGACTTGCCCATTGCTATTGGGGTGTTGGCTGTATCAGAGCAAATTCAATCCGAGCAATTGGAAACGTTTCAGATGGTGGGTGAATTATCGTTGGACGGTAATTTGCAACCCGTTAAAGGAATTTTGCCCATGGTGTTGCAAGCCAAAAAAGAAGGCTTTAAGTCAGTAATTCTTCCTTATGAAAATGCGCAAGAAGCTGCTGTTGTGGATGGAATTGATGTTTATGGTATGCAATCGCTCAAAGAAGTGGTTGATTTTTTGAACGGCGAATCGACTGTTCAACCTGTAAAAATTGACATCGAACAAACTTTTACAACACTTTTAGATGATTTTGAAGTTGATTTTAAAGACGTTAAAGGGCAACAAAAAATTAAACGGGCATTTGAAATTGCTGCATCGGGCGGGCACAACGTTGTGTTGATTGGTCCACCAGGAGCTGGAAAATCCATGTTAGCCAAACGTTTATCAACCATTTTACCGCCAATGACTTTAGACGAGGCTTTGGAAACCACAAAAATTCACAGTGTAGCAGGAAAAATAAAAAGTTCGCACGGATTAATCACTCAGCGTCCGTTTCGTAAACCTCATCATTCCATTTCCGACACAGCATTGGTTGGTGGAGGCACTTATCCGCAACCGGGAGAATTTTCGTTGGCACACAACGGCGTTTTATTTTTGGACGAATTGCCCGAATTTAAACGTTCTGCATTGGAAGTTATGCGCCAACCATTAGAAGACCGTGTGGTAACCATTTCACGAGCCAAATACACCATTGATTTTCCAGCTGGAGTAATGCTCATTGGCGCTATGAATCCGTGCCCTTGTGGTTATTTCAACCATCCAGAAAAAGAATGTTCGTGCAGTCAAGGGGCAGTGCGCAATTATTTGAACAAAATTTCTGGTCCCTTGCTGGATAGAATTGACTTGCACATTGAAGTTACACCGGTTTCATTTGAAGAATTGGCAGCAGAGCAAGAGGGTGAATGTAGTAAAAGCATCCGTGAACGTGTTATCAACGCACGTTTAATTCAACAAAACAGATATACAGCAGCAAAAGGAATTTATTGCAATGCACAAATGGGGAGCAAAGAAATAAAGGCGTATTGTCAATTAGCACCCGAAAGCAAAGCAATTTTGAAAAATGCCATGGACAGATTGGGACTTTCTGCGCGAGCATTTGATCGAATTTTAAAAGTTGCCAGAACCATTGCAGATTTGGATAAATCGGAGCAGATTGCTACTCAACACATTGCAGAAGCAATCCAATTTAGAACATTGGATAGAATGAATTGGGGCGGATAATTTGCAAGTAATTAGGAGTTTCTTTTACATTTCCATATATTTTAATGAAATTTGCAAAAAAAAAGCGATGTTAGTCGAAATAGATGATAAGTTGATTTCTACACAATTGTTTGATCGCAAGTTTGTGTGTGACTTGAATGCCTGCAAAGGTGCGTGTTGTGTTGAGGGGGATGCTGGTGCGCCACTGACGTATGAAGAAGTGGACAAAATTGAAGAAGATTTAGACGTGATTTTGCCCTACATGCGTCCAGAAGGCATTGAAGCCGTGAAAAAAACGGGCGTTTACTATTTGGATGAAGACGGAGAACCTGTAACTACGCTTGTAAACGGAGCCGAATGTGCTTTTGTTTATTTTGACGAACATGGAATAACAAAATGTGCTATTGAAAAAGCGTTTCTTGAAGGAAAAACAACGTTTAAAAAACCTATTTCATGCCATCTCTACCCGATTCGTGTGCGTAAGTTTGAGCAATACACCGCTTTGAATTACGATGAATGGGATATTTGCGACCCTGCTTGTAAACTAGGAGAAAGTTTAAATGTTCCCGTTTATAAATTCTTAAAAGAGCCAATAGTTCGTGAATGGGGCGAGGCTTTTTACAATGAATTGGACGATGTTGCAGAACAGTGGAAAAATGAACAAGAAGAAAATCGTTAAGTTTTTGAACAAATTGTATATTTGCTAAAACTTAAATGTAGATGATAGCCTACACTATTTTCATTTTCCTTTTACTGATTGTGCTTTTGAGGTATGTGCCTCAATTTAGGCTTCTTGGCGCCAATCCATGGGTGATGCCAATAGGTTTTACCATTAAGTTTGCTGTAGGTTTGTTTTTTATTTACGTATATTCTTACCACTATGGTGTTGGAGAACTAACTGCTGATGCCAGTGCTTTTTTGCATGACAGTAAGGAACTAAACAAAGTTTTTTACACCTCTCCGTTGGATTATTTCCGTTTTATGCTGGGAATTGAAAACGCGGATATGGTGTGTAATTATTTAGCAGACACCGAACAGTGGGATTATTATGGCATCAAATGGTTTAACGATTCAAGAAACATCTTGCGGTTGCATTCCATTATTCATTTTTTCTCCTTCGGCTATCAATCCATACATTTATTAATCATTTCTTTGATTAGCATTTTAGGCTTGCGCTTAATGGTGGTAGCCACTTCGCCTTATTTTAAAATACCCACAATTCTCGCGTTTTTTGCGCTTTTATTGATGCCAAGCGCATTGTTTTGGTCGTCTGGAATTTTAAAAGAACCCCTCATTTACTTTTCATTGGGTTTATTTTTGTATGCCATTCTTGGACAATTTTCATTGATTAAAAAAATTGTATTGTTGTTGCTTTCAGTGTTTTGTTTACTTAACATCAAATTCTATTTAGTTTTCTGCATCATTCCTGGTATTGTTGTATATCAACTATATAAACGCATTCAACCACTCAAAAAAGCAGTTATAGTTGTATGCATATTGACTATTGGAACGTTACTAAGTTTACTAACCCCACCGTTAAAACCAGTGGTTAATAAATTATCGTTTCAACAATACGATTTTATGAACATTGGCAAAGGTGGCGTTTATGCACGAGCAGATACTTGTATTTATGTTATTTACAATGAAAATTTGCCGTATGTTACAATCAACAAAAAAGATTCTACGGTTGTGCTTTCTAAAGATGTTTGGGGAGAATATACCCATGCCTACGAGTTAAAAGATAAACGCAAATGTTTGATTCCTGCCAATAGTAATGAAACGCCTTGGATTTTGTATTACGATGGAATTTTTAGCGGAAGTTACATAGAGTTAACGCCAATATATGACTCTAGTTTACAGCTTTTACTAAATATTCCAGAAGCACTAGAAAATACATTTTTACGTCCCTATTTCAACGATCCACCACATTCTATTTACAAATATTTTTCTATGATTGATAATTATGGCTTGTTGCTCGTTTTTATTGTGGTATTGCTTTTTTTTAGACGAAAATTATCCACCATTGAAATAGCACTAATTGCTGCGTTGGTAACTTTTTCTTTTGTATTAGCTCTATTAATTGGTTGGACCACACCTGTTATAGGTGCAATTGTTCGTTACAAAATCCCTATTCAATTGGCTATGATGCTAATAACAATCATTGTGTTTGACTTCAAAAAAGTAATGAAAAATGGATAAATATGTTTTTATAACCGGTGCCACTTCTGGAATTGGCAAAGCATGTGCACAAGAATTTGCAAAAAATGGTTTTCATTTGATTATAACTGGCCGCAGAAAAGAACGTTTAGTTGAATTGCAACAAGAGTTAACACAATTTGGTGTTGATGTGCAATGCCTTCATTTTGATGTTCGGGATTTAGACGCCGTAAAAACAGCCATACTATCACTTTCAGAGGCAACCAAACAAAAAATTGCTATTTTAATTAACAATGCTGGTTTGGCAGTAGGAAGAGAACCAATTGAAATGGGCGATATTGACGATTGGAACCGCATGATTGACACCAACATCAAAGGGTTGTTGTATGTTTCAAAAGAAGTTATTCCGATTTTAAAACAAAACAAAGCCGGTCATATTTTTAACATTGGAAGCATTGCTGGCAAAGAAGTTTACCCAATGGGGAACGTATATTGTGCGTCAAAACATGCTGTTGATGCACTTTCAAAAGCCATGCGTATTGATTTGGTAAACGAAGGAATTAAAGTTACCAATATTGCCCCAGGTGCAGTAGAAACAGAATTTTCTTTGGTGCGTTTTAAAGGCGATCAAGCAAAGGCAGATGCTACCTACAATGGGTTTGAACCGTTAATTGCACAAGATATTGCGGAAACTATTTATTTTGTTGCAACACGCCCACAACATGTTACCATCAACGATTTGGTGATTATGCCAACATCTCAGGCGAGTGCTGTGGTGTTTCATAAAAAACAATAGAGGCTGAAATTACTCCAACCTCTATCCTGTTTTTTGAATCGTTATTTCTTATTTATTTCCTTTTGCGTAATCTGCTAAGAATTGTTGCAATCCTTTATCAGTCAACGGGTGATTTGCCAATGCTTTGATAGCATTTAAAGGACAAGTTGCTACATCCGACCCAATTTCTGCGCAACGAATAATGTGCATTGGGTGACGAACAGAAGCTGAAAGTATCTCTGTTTCAAACAAATAATTATCAAAAATAGTGCGGATTTGAGCAATCAACTCCAACCCATCAAAAGAAATATCGTCTAATCTTCCTAAAAACGGAGACACATAAGTTGCACCTGCTTTTGCCGCTAATAAAGCTTGACCAGCAGAGAAAATCAACGTACAATTAGTTTTAATTCCTTTTGAAGAAAAATATTTAATTGCTTTGATACCTTCTGGAATCATTGGTACTTTTACCACAATATTTTTGTGCAATTTTGCCAATGCTTCGCCCTCTTTAATCATCCCTTCGAAATCGGTAGCTATAACTTCTGCAGAAACTGGACCATCCACAATATTACAAATGGCAACGTAGTGATTTAAAATATTTTGTTCGCCCGTAATGCCTTCTTTAGCCATCAATGACGGGTTGGTTGTAACTCCATCCAAAATACCTAATTCATAGGCTTCTTTAATTTCATTTAGATTTGCTGTGTCTATAAAAAACTTCATATTTCTTTTTTTTGCAAAGGTAAGAAATGTATTCGTATTTAAAATTTGTAAATTTGAAGAGTATCAAAATTTAAGTTATGGAAAATACAGAAATATGGTTGGATAGTTTAATTACTAAAACACCACAAGAAGGAAGAGAATTGGCAATTAAAATGGCAAGAAAAACAATAGGTGCCATCCAATCTGATCCTGAAGTAAAGAAAAGATTGCGCCCGCAATATGCCGAAGACGCTGGATTATTGGTTGCATCTGCTGAAGTGGTAGCATTGGAATTTCAAACAGTTGCTGCTGCCAATAATTATTGGAGATAAGCAATTTCCGTAAAATGTAAAAAGGTCACTCAATGAGCGACCTTTTTTTTGTAGCGAGACCGAGAGTTGAACTCGGGACCTCAGGGTTATGAATCCTGCGCTCTAACCAACTGAGCTATCTCGCCAAGGTTATTGCGGGTGCAAAAATAGTGATTCTTTTCATTTTTCCAACTATCCAACCACTTTTTTTTCTGCTTTTAGCTGAATTTTCTTTTCACCTGCAAAAAAGTAGAACTAAAATTTCAAATGTTTTACGGTATGTCCGTTATTGATTAACTGTTTAAGCGATTCTATACCAATTTTTATATGTTCTACCGCAAAATTGGAGGTTACTTTTTTATCGCTTTCCGATGTTTTTACACCTTCGGGAATCATTGGTTGATCAGAAACCAATAACAACGCTCCAGTTGGAATCTCATTAAAAAAGCCTACGCTAAAAATCGTTGCCGTTTCCATATCAATTGCAAGTGCGCGTATTTTTCGGAGGTATTCTTTAAACTCTTCATCGTGTTCCCAAATTCTGCGGTTGGTGGTATAGCACGTTCCTGTCCAATAATCTCTACCAAAATCGCGAATGGTTGTAGAAATTGCCTTTTGCAAAGCAAACGCTGGCAATGCTGGTACTTCAGAAGGAAAATAATCCAAACTTGCTCCTTCACCACGAATGGCTGCAATGGGTAAAATTAAATCACCGACTTCACATTTTTTCTTGAGTCCCCCACATTTTCCTAAAAACAACACTGCTTTTGGATGAATGGCTGACAATAAATCCATGCACGTTGCTGCCGAGGCACTCCCTATTCCAAAATTTATGATGGTAATTCCGTTAGCCGTGGCACATTGCATTGGGCCTCCTACACCTTTAATCTCTGCATTAAATTCTTTGGCAAATGTTTCAATGTAAAACGAAAAATTACATAGTAAAATGTATTTTCCAAAATTTCCAATTTCTTCACCCGTATAGCGCGGTAACCAGTTGTTTACAATTTCTTCTTTTGTTTTCATAGTGTTTAATTGTAGTGTAAGATAGTAAAAAAATTAATTCTTTGCCAAAAGATGTATCTTCTCTTCGGTTAAACGATAAACGGTCCACTCATCCATTGGTTGCGCACCCAATGATTTGTAAAATTCTATCGAAGGTGTGTTCCAATCCAACACACTCCACTCCATTCGACCGCAATTATTAGCCGCTGCAATTTTTGCCAATTCTATGAGCAACATTTTGCCATAACCTTTGCCTCTGTGTTGTGGTTCTACGTATAAATCTTCCAAATACAAGCCTGGTTTCCCTTTAAACGTTGAAAAATTATAAAAATACAGTGCAAAGCCAACTACTTCTCCATCTTCTTCGGCCATTAACACATCTGCATATTTTTTTTCAAAAACATTGGTTTCAATTTGCTCTACTGTTACAACGGCTTCGTGCAACAATTTTTCGTAAATTGCCAATTCTTTAATCAAGCTCACAATTTTTGGAGCATCGTTTACTGTTGCTTTTCTAATGCTAAAATTTGCCATACTATCAAAAAAAAGCCCTTAAAAAAGGGCTTCCAATTATTCTACAATTGTGATTGAATCGATTGAATCTCCTTGACGAATGTCGTCAACTACATCCACACCTTCCACTACTTTTCCAAAGCAGGTATGGTTTCTATCCAAATGTGCTGTATTTTTACGTGAGTGACAAACAAAGAATTGAGAACCACCCGTGTTTCTTCCTGCGTGCGCCATTGAAAGCACTCCTCTATCATGAAATTGGTTATCGCCCGTCAATTCACAATCAATTGTGTATCCTGGTCCACCTGTTCCTGGCATTCCTTTAGCTCCTTCTCTTGAATTAGGGCAACCACCTTGAATTACGAAATCAGGAATAACGCGATGCCATTTCAATCCGTCATAATATCCTTCTTTTGCCAATTTAACGAAATTAGCAACTGTATTGGGAGCATCTTGAGCGAAGAATTCCACTTTCATCTCTCCCTTGTTTGTTTTAATTATTGCGTGCATAACTATCTATTTTACTTTATTTTCTAACATTGGAACAAAACTAAAAACGCCTAATTCTTGCGAGGAGAATGTTCCGTCTTCGTTTTTTCTAATTTTGAGCATTATTTGGTCTTTTCCCTCTCCAACAGGAATCACCATGATGCCGCCTACTTTTAATTGTTCAAGCAAAGCTTGTGGTACATCAGGCGCTCCACAAGTTACCAAAATTTTATCAAACGGTGCAAAACTTGGCATTCCAGCATAACCATCACCATACATCAAACGTGGTCTGAAGTTAAAGTGGTGAATGATTTTTTGTGCTTTCAAAAACAATTCGCGTTGACGTTCTATGGAAAACACCTTAGCACCAAGTTGGCACAAAATGCATGTTTGAAAACCAGAACCCGTACCAATTTCCAATACTTTTTCACCTTTTTTCAACTCCAATAAATCGGTTTGAAAAGCAACGGTATAGGGATGAGAAATGGTTTGTCCTGCACCAATTTGAAATGCTTGATTGCTGTATGCTTGTTGTTCAAAAACTAAATCTAAAAAGAAATGACGTGGAATGGCATCAAACGCTTCTAAAACAGCTTCGTTTTTAATTCCTTTTTCACGCAACTCGTTGATGAGTTGTCTTCTCATTCCTTTGTGTTTGAAAGTGTCTTGCATGGTGCAAAGTTAGTAAACTATTATTGATTTTATGGTATGTTCTGATGATTCGTAAGACAAAAAATCGCAATATCGACATATTTCGATATCACGATTTCTTGAAAATTTTTCGAGTAATTATTCTCCTTTAAAAACAGGTGTTCTTTTTTCTAAAAATGCATTCACACCTTCATTGTAATCATAGGTTTGTCCTGCCAATGTTTGCAATTCCCCCTCAACTGCCAATTGTTGAGTCAAATTATTGGTCATACTTAAGTTCAATGCTCTTTTGGTTAAACCAAGACCTTTAGTTGGCATTTGCGCTAGTTTTTCGGCTAATTTATAGACTTCTGCCTCAAAGTTTTCGTCGTCAACAGCCTTATAAATCATGTTCATCGCTGCAGCATCTTCGGCACTTACTTTATCACCTATCATCATCAAAGCAGCTGCTTTTTGAAAACCAATGATGCGTGGCAAAAAGAACGTTCCGGCAGAATCTGGGATTAATCCGATTTTTGAAAACGCTTGAATAAACGCTGCACTTTTCTTAGCAATTGTAATATCGCAAGCAATGGCAATATTTGCACCAGCACCAGCCGCTACACCGTTTACAGCTCCAATAATTGGTTTTTCAATTTTGCGAATACGTTCAATGATTGGGTTGTAATGATTGGCAACAATAGAAGTCAACTCTGGACCGTTTGGATCCATTACTTCTGCTAAATCTTGACCTGCACAAAATGCTTTCCCCTCACCAATTAAAACAATAGCACGCACATTATTATCTGCTTCTGCTTTGTCCAATTCTTGGTGCAAGGCAAAGGCCATTTTTTGATTAAACGAATTGAATACTTCTGGGCGGTTCAATTTTAAAGTTCTAACGCCGTTGTTATCCGATACAATAATTTCCATAGTTGTTCTATTTTAGTTTTTTAATTTCATGCAAATTTTCATACGCAACACACGTTTCACTGCTTCATCAGCAATTTTCTTAAACGCTTCGTCTGATTGGTATTTTTTCAAAATTTCTGCGTGTGCTTTACTGGCATCCAAAGGCATTAAAACAATATCGCCTCCAGCAGCAATAACAGCCGCATTAGCATTTGGCACTTGAGTTACTCCACCCATGTTCATTGCATCAGTAACCACCAAACCTTTATAGCCTAACTCGTTTCTCAATAAATTGGTTACAATCTCTGGCGATACGGTTGCTGGCAAGCCATTGGTATTGTATTTTGGATTATTTTTCACTGCCAAATGTCCAATCATAATGGATGGCACGTTGGATTTAATTAAAGCTTTAAAATTATCCAATTCTTTTAACTCACCGTCAATAACTTGCAACGATTTATGGGTGTCTCCAGAAACCAATCCATGACCAGGAAAATGTTTTGCCGTTGTTATGATGTTGGCTTTTTCAGATTCTTCGATAAATGCATTGGAAAAAGGAACAATGTTTTTCGGATTTTTTCCAAAACCTCTGTATCCAACTGTAGAATTGGTTGACATATCTACAACAGGTGCAAAATTGTAATTGATACCAATATCGTTCAAATCCTTTGAAATTTGTTGCGCCACCAAGCGCACATCTTCTTCGGTTAACAATTCGGCTGCTTTTTTAACGATGGTAGAACCTGCAATTTTACGATTGACCAAAGACGGCTCAGCATCAGCACTGAACAAAAATGGCATTGCGCCTAATTCTTTATTTTTTTCGTTGATTTTGGTTATCCATTGTGTAAATTGTTCTTTCGTTCCGTTAAGCATAAGCACGCCACCAATTTTCTTTTGGTTAACCAACGCCATGATTGCTTCTTCGGTTAACCCCAAACGCCCCATTGCTGGCATGATTAATTGCGCCACTTTTTCTTCGTCGGATAATTTTGAGAAAACATTTTTAACCTCGGCATCAATTTGCTCATTCGTAGAAAAATAATCGTCGATGGTTACATTCTCCAAAACGTTTACAACCGGTTTTTCAATTACAGTTTTTTCAACTTTGTTAGTATTAACTGTAGTTTGTGTTTGTGTGCATGACACAAAAGACACTCCTGCAAATAGCAAGGAGAAAATAAATTTATTCATTTTTTGCAAAAATATAATTCCAATAAGCACCAAAATTAATGCTAGAAAATGCTTTTTCATTGTCAACACGTGCTGTTTTATTCACAAAATCATTGTCAACAATCAATTTGAAGCCATAAATTGGTTTAGAAACAACGCCATTGGTTAATTTGGTTGTAGTTCCAAAGCGCAAATCATAAAAATCGTAATAATTATTGCCCTTTATTAATGTGTAGTAATCTTTTGAAAACCGTCGCAATAATTGAGGATAATTAGCTTGTTCTTTTTTCCATTTCAAGGCGCGTAATAGCTGGTGGTTTTTATCAATCACTTCAACATCCTTAGGATTGTAATTGCCAAAAATTGATTTATAGGTGATGTAGTAATGTTGTTTGTCTTCACCCAAAATCATCCAATAGAAAGAAGTTAAAGGCATGGCATTTACTGTTATTCTTTCAGCTTTTACACCCGATTGCGCAAAATATGATTGGGCATTATTTTTTATTGAAGTTTGCACCAGCAATCCCCAAATTAGATACAAGGATGAATAAATAATTCCTGCCCAGTTAATGAATGAACGCCATTTTGCATCTTTTTTACTACAAATTGCAAGCAAAACAGTGATTAAAAATGGAAGGGTATAAAGTGGATCAATGACATAAACCGAGTTGATTGCAACACGGGTATCCAAAGGCCAAAACAAACTTGTTCCGTAATTGGTAAAAATATCCAACAAAGGATGGGTAATAATTCCTAAGAAAAAAAGCAAAACCCACAAACGGTATTCGTATTTTCGTTTATACAACAAATGCGTTAACCAAGCAAAAAGAGGCGCAAAAACTAGTGGAAACAAGATGGAATGAGAAAATCCTCGGTGTAACAATGCCCCTTCAATAGGATGGTAAAAAGCCGTGATAAAAACATCCAAGTCGGGAATAGTTCCTGCAATTGCTCCCCACAATGCTGCTTTTGCTCCCATTTTTCGCCCGGCAACAGCTTCACCAACGGCAGCTCCGAGTACAATTTGCGTTAAAGAATCCATTTATTAAAAAAAAGATAAAATTAGAAACATTTTAGGAAGTCATTTGAACAAATGGAAGAAATGGAAGAAATCTAAACTATAATAAGGAGATTTAACAAGAAAATTAACAGTTTTTAAAATAAAACATCCGTAAATCGTAAAGAATTTAATATTTTTGTGTCGAATTTATTTCAAATATATGGCAAACGTAATTAATACCATCCTACAGTTTTTAGTTCCTAAAGAAAACAAGTTTATTCCATTACTTAAAGGAGCTTCCACCAACTTAGTTGAAGTTTCTGAACAATTAGACGAATTGGTCAATGCACCAAAAGGAGAACGTGAGGACTTACAAGAAAAACTTACAAAACTAGATATTGAATCGGATCAAATTATGCGTAGCATTAATTTAGAGTTGAGTAGAAACTTCTTAACTCCGTTTGACCGCGAGGATATTCACGCATTAAACATTGCTATTGGTGATGTTGTGGATTATTTGAACGATGCAGCCAACAGGATGATTATTTACCAAGTAGATGACGTTACTAAATCAATTAAAAAATTAACTAACGTTAATATTGAAGGCTGTAAATTAATTGCTAAAGGAATTGATTGTTTGGCTGGGAAAAAGAAATTGACCCACATTGCTGTAATTTGTAAGAAAATTTATGAATTGGAGGTGAAAGCCGATAAAATTCACGATAAATCAATTGCAGAAATCTTTGAAAAAGAAACAGATGCTAAAACCATCATTAAATACAAAGAAGTGCTTTCTGCTCTTGAAACAGCAACCGACAAATGCAAAGCTGTATCGGATATTTTAGAGTCGATAATGGTTAAATACTCCTAAAATTAGTCCCACATGGAATTACTAATTACCATCATAGTTCTTGCATTTATTTTTGACTATATCAATGGTTTTCACGATGCCGCCAATGCAATTGCTACGATAGTTGCCACAAAGGTATTAACACCATTTCAAGCAGTTTTATGGGCTGCATTTTTCAACTTTGTTGCTTATTTCATTTCGCTTTACATCATTGGTGAATTTAAAATTGGTAACACCATAGCCAAAACCGTATTTGAAGATTACATCACCCTAGAAGTAATTTTTGCAGGTTTGGTGGCCGCTATTATTTGGAATTTAGCCACTTGGAAATTAGGAATTCCTTCCTCTTCATCCCACACATTAATTGGTGGTTTTATGGGAGCAGCATTGGTACACGCTTACACAACTTATGGAATTGTTGATGGTGTTATTAACGTTGTTAAAGTATTTCCTATCGTTATTTTCATTTTTGTAGCACCTTTTTTAGGGTTAATTGTTGCTTATTTCATTACGGTACTAATAATGTTTATTTGCCGTAAAACAACACCCCACAAAGCCGATGTTTGGTTTAGAAGATTACAACTTGTTTCATCTGCCTTATTCAGTATGGGACATGGTGCCAATGACGCTCAAAAAGTAATGGGTATCATTGGAGCAGCTGTGATTTTTTACCACGTTCAGGCTGGAGACACTGAATGGATCAATGCACCCGATAGATTTGCTCATTTTGTTGAAGAGTGGTGGTGGGTACCTTTAACTTCTTTCATTGTCATTGGTTTGGGAACTATGAGTGGTGGTTGGAAAATTGTAAAAACAATGGGGTCAAAAATCACGAAAGTAAACTCATTGGAAGGTGTGAGTGCCGAAACTTCTGGTGCAATAACGCTTTACATTTCTGAGCATTTTGGAATTCCTGTTTCTACAACACATACCATTACAGGAAGTATCATTGGTGTTGGTATTACACGCCGTATTTCGGCTGTTCGTTGGGGAGTAACCGTGCAATTGGTTTGGGCGTGGATTTTAACAATTCCTGTTTCTGCATTTATTGCTGGAATCACCTATTTAATCATCTCTCAATTTTAATTTACAGTTTAAAAAATAGCTTATTGTTTTGCAATTAGTGCAATAATGGTGATGATTGAATGCCGTTTATTTGCAGACTGCATTATGGATGTCTATACGTTAATTGCCACTTTCCTTTATTCAAGCTATCCAAAAGACAGACACAATCCTGTTCAAATTGCAAAATGCCTTGTGCTAAAATAGGTTTTCACAATTATTTGATTTATAAGCATGCAAAAACCGAAATAAAGTAAAGAATTTTAGGACTTCATTTACCCTACAAAAAAAGGTGCCTTTATCAGACACCTTTTTACATATTTTTAAGCCTTCTCAGCGACTTTTATTCGCTAAAAAGTATTACTTCAATTACCCATTAAAATCAACTGCTAAAGCAGACATTCCTTCAATTGGGTTCATAATTAATGTTGGAATTTGAGCAATGTTGTTCATCAATGCAATTTCATGATTAGCAGAAAGCACACCCAACAAATTGTTTTTGTTCAAATTCATAAAAGCAATTAAATCACCGTTAACCATTGCTGCATGTTTGATGATTTCGTCTTCAAAGTTTGCGCTTGGAACAACAGTTGTAGAAACTTCAATGTTTCTTTCAGAGAAAAATTTATTGGCAAATAAAATATTTGCTTTTACTTGGTTTCTTAAAAACTCATCGTTTTCTTCTGGAGTGATAACGTGAATTTTAGATTTAAAGTACTGCGCAATTTCTGCAACAACCGTCAACTTTTGTTTGGTTTCTTTATTCAAATCCAATGGCACAACAATGTTATCGTAACCTGTAGATTTTGGACCTTTCTCTTGAACAATAATAAAAGGAACATTTGAATTTGTTACCACTTTCAAGGCTTTACTTCCTGTAATGTGTTGCCATCCTTGAACTCCATGGGTTCCCATGAAAATTAGTTCAGCATGTTTTTCAGCCGCAAAATCACCAATATCTTCAAAAATATTTCCAACACGCACGTTTGGAATTAACTTAATATCTGTTTGAAACTTAGCTAGAATTGTTTTTAGGGTTTCCTCTGCTTCTGCTATTTCTTTACCTTTTGCTACCACGTGCAACACGTTGATTTCAGCATTTACAAACTTTGCAGTTACAATAGCATGTTCTAATGCAATATCAGCAATCTTTGAGAAATCATGAGGTACAATGAAGTTCTTTGTTTTCATAGAAAATTATTCAAGGGTTTTATAGTTTTATACAAATGTATTAAAAAAGTGGTTAGTTGAAGAAAAAAAATAAAAATATCGCCAAAAAAACTAAATATTAATTTGATTATTTCTCAATTCGTTAATCTTTAAAATAAAGAAAGGCCATCCCGAAGGACAGCCTCGCTTTTTACCTAACTTTACTACTACTTTTTAACAAAGATTTTAAATTATTTTTTTACCACTTTCATTGTTGTAAATTGACCTTCACTTTGAATTTTTACAAAGTAAATACCACTTGCTAATTGGTCAATTGAAAACAATGCAGCGTTCATTTCTTGTTCTGTTGCAAAGAAACGTGTTTGTACCACATCTCCAGCAATGTTTTGAATGCTTACAACAACATTCTTCCAGTGCGAATCAATTGCTAATTTAAAAGTTCCATCCGTTGGATTTGGATATAAATTGGCTGTAATTTCTTCTTTTGTTATTGTTTCTGTTGACAATAAAAATGGTGTATTGCTGTACTTAATAATGTAACTTCCTACACGATAATATGGATTATAAAAAGCATTACAATCAGAACATGTTACCCCTGTTACACAATTAGGATTATTAGGGTGGCAGTTATCGGTGTATGATTCTTGGAAAATATAATCCAACTTAATGGTGTCTTCTTCTAAATAAGAATCTAAATCATACGAGAAAACCATTCCCATACTTCCTGGACACCATCCAGCTCTGTTGTATTGCCAAGTTCCCATTTGCCCTGTACAGTTTGCAGGGTTAGGGTTACAATTTTGCCACAAATCTTGTGAATACATACTAATGTCATCTACATGAATATGGTGTGTTGCATGATAAAACTCAGCAGCATTACCTGTATTGTTACTTCCCCAACCATGTCCTGTTGAAACCAAACGCAGCCAAATTGCTTCTACTTCTGATTCAATTGCAACGTTTCTAGAGCCTGTTGGCTGCAAGTTTGCTGGATCTCCAAAACTGTAATCTCCGTGCCATAATTCTTCAACCGAAGAGTATTTGTATTGAGGTGTGCCGGCTTTGTAATTCAAATCTAAATCCAATTTCCATCCACCTGTTCCCCACGTCTCAATGTACATTCTAAAATCTACTTTACCTTGCAAAATTGAAGCAAAATCCATCAAATCAATTGACTGAGAACAAGGAACACCATAAGGCGTAATGTAACGAATAATTTCCATCCAATCACCATTTGGAGCTTTTACCTCAATCCATGCCAAGCGATCCCAATCATCGCAACCACCTGGTACACTTGGACAAGAAATTGCAAAATCTGCAATTATTGAATTGTATGCTCCTGTAAATTGTGGCAATTCGTAAGAACCATAAAACCATTGTGAGCCAATAGTTCCCATGTCAATTACATCGCCATTAAAAGTGGTAGCAACAACATCAGAAATAGCGTTGCTTACATTTAAGTTTACTGTTTCTGTAGCTACTTGCCCATTACTTGCCGTTGCTTTTACTTCAACTGTATGAGCTCCATATTGATTGGGTGTCCACCAATATTGCCAAGAATTATTTTTAAATACTGCGGGATAACTTGTTCCATCAATTATGTATTCTAATGCTGTTACGCTCAATTGTGCTGGTTCATCAATAGCTGTATATGCGTGCAACAAGTAAGCGCTCAATGTTGGCATTTGAACATCTTTATTTGCTGTAAAACGTGTTGTAATTTGTGGCTGAATTAAAGCTAAATCAACAACTTGAAATGTTTGTGTTTGCTCCCACGAATAATAGGTTCCATCACCTGCTTGTTCTGCTTTTACAACTACCGTTCCAGCAGTACCGTTTAATGTTACCGTGTTTCCTACAATGGTTGCTGGACCAGAAACTACTGAATATGTAATTGGCAATCCCGAATTGGTTGTTGCATTTAAGTTAAACGGAACATCTGTTGTGTACTTTTTTGGAACAGCATCTAGGCTTGCTAGTTGGTTAATTTGACCCGTTGCTGGACACGTTAAATCTTCATAAATATCAATTTCTGAAATTACAGCATAATAATAATTACCATAAGAAGATAACATTTTAATGCGTACATATTGAGCAGCTACAGCTCCAAAATAAACATAGGTTCGTTGAGCAGCAGCATTAACATCAGGATATGTAAAATCACCTATTGCTTGTGCAGTTTGCCAAGATACCCCATCAGTACTGACATAGATTTCGTATTGTTTTGGTTTTCCATACGGATTATTGTATCTGCTCAATATAGAAATACCACTCACATCGTGGCTTGCCCCTAAATTAATTTGAATTTCATGAGGGTAAGTTGGTTGAGCTCCTTGCCATTGTGTGTGCCAAAATTTTGTTGTATCACCATCAATTGCATAAATTGCTTTGCCATTATTAGCACCTTCACCAGTAGTTTCTTCACTATCAACATAAGCAACGCTCCACCCAGTTTTAGATATCGGTGTATATGAACATTGAGAATAAATTGAATTGAATGTGAATAGGAATCCTAGTAATAATAACGTGAGTTTTAAAATTTTCATTTCCTATAACAAATATTAATTAGTGTTACTTACAAAAAGGATTAAGTAGCTTACTTAATCGTTTTACAAATATCCTACATTATTTGAAATAAAAAAAATAATGCAATAAAAAAATCACCTAACTCTTGGAAACTCAAAAATAAAAATCACAAAAAGGATAAAACTGCCAACTCATAAGATTTCATTCCAAAGCCAAATATACATCCTTTGCAAACAGGGGTTAACAAAGATTCGTGGCGAAAGGATTCGCGGGCTGCAACATTGGAAATATGTACCTCAACAACAGGCACATCTATCGCATCAATACAATCACGAATAGCAACACTGGTATGCGAGTATCCTCCAGCATTAATAATCACCCCATCTACTTGAGTTTGCTGCAAACAATCAATAATCGCTCCTTCGATATTCGATTGAAAATCAAAAAAATCAATTGTTGGAAACTTACTTTTTAATTCTAAAAAATAATCTTCAAACGATTGCGAACCGTATATTTGTGTATCGCGTTTACCAAGTAAGTTTAAATTTGGACCGTTTATTATTAAAAGTTTCATATCATGTCGAATTGGGAGCACTATATTAATGATTTTATTGCATATCTGAAAATTGAAAAAGGATTAGCAGAAAATTCTATTGATGCTTACACGCGTGATGTCAACAAATTGCGCGATTTTTCTGAATCCATCCCCAAAAATGCAACGGCCGTTCAACACGAAGATTTAGTGCAGTTTATTGCAGAATTATACGACCTTGGATTGAGCAATCGCACACAAGCACGTATTATTTCAGGCATCAAACAATTTTACAATTATTTGTTTTTGGAAGAAGAAATCAACGATAATCCTGCCGAATTGATTGAGCAACCTAATTTAGGTAGAAAACTCCCCGAAGTTTTGTCTATTGAAGAAATTGATGCAATGATTGCTGCTATTGACCTTTCAAAAGCAGAAGGTGAACGCAACCGTGCAATTTTGGAAACACTCTACAGTTGTGGACTTCGTGTTTCTGAATTGGTGAACCTTAAATTTGAAGATTTGCATTTTGATAAAGGATTTGTGCGTGTCATTGGGAAAGGAAACAAAGAACGATTGGTGCCGATTAGTCCAAGCGTTATTTCAGAAATTACCACCTACAAAAACAACTCACGTGCCCACCTTCCGATTCAACCGCAAGCAAGTAAAATTGTTTTTTTAAATCGTCGTGGAGCACAATTAACCCGTGTGATGATTTTTACAATGATTAAACAAACAGCACTTTTGGCAGGCATCACAAAAACGGTTTCGCCCCACACTTTTCGTCATTCGTTTGCCACTCATTTATTAGAAGGTGGAGCCAATTTAAGGGCTATTCAAGAAATGTTGGGCCACGAATCCATTACCACGACAGAAATCTACACCCATTTGGACGAACGTTTTCTGCGGGATGCTATTTTAACCTATCACCCTAGAAATAAATAATTTTAAATAAAGTTATTGGTAAAAACAATTGTTGGTATTATATTTGAAAAGAGGAATAAAAAATTAAAATCATGAAAATCATCCTATTTTTAGCATTATCGTCTGTGTTTTTTGCTTGTGGAGCAAAGAAAGACGCAACAAACACAACAAAAAAAGAACAAGTATCAATTAATCGACCTGATTTGGAAACTATGCAAATAAAAGCAACTGTAGGCAAACAAGCAGCTACATCTGATCCGATTATGAGTATAGATTTTGTTGAAGTAAAAGGCAACACCTTAATTATTGACTTAACGTATGGTGGTGGATGCAAAGAACATCAATTTGAAGTGATAGGCAGTGAAGCCATTGCTAAATCACTCCCTCCAATTCGTGGCATTCAATTGGTGCACCATGCCAACGAAGATAATTGCCGTGCTATTGTTAAAAAACGCTTAGAAGTGGATATCACTGATTTGGCTTATTTGAAAGAAAAAGACAGTGAAATTTATTTAGCACTTGATGGGTGGGATCAAAAAATTCTTTACAAATACAAAAAATAAGAAGATGGATTTAACCTCACTATTAAACAATGGTTTTGTAACAGAAACATTATCAAAACTGGGAATTGATGAAGACAAGCACGCTGGTGTGATGGAACAATTCAATGAACTATTGCAATCAAAAGCAAGCAATTCTCCACAACAGTTATCAAGCTTAACATCATCAAAGCCCAACACTGCAAAAGACAACGCTTTTCAGTCGGCAATGCAAAACGATTTTTTGAAAAATTTAATTTCAAAAGTAGGATTATCGGAAACGCAAGCTAAAAGTGTTGCAGGTGCATTACCCGACTTATTGAAAAATATGGATATGAATACTCTCACCAACTTAATTGGCATGTTCTCCAACTCTAAAAAAGGAGGGTTGACAGGTATGTTAGGTGGAATACTCGGAGGATTTTTTAAGAAGTAATAAAACTTCAAATCCGAAAAAAAACTAAAAAAGGGTGTCTGATATTTTCAAACACCCTTTTTTCATTATGGAAATTTTGGGAATTTCGAGAAATCTCGTTTTCGTTTTTCTAAAAAGGCATTGCGTCCTTCAACAGCTTCATCTGTTCCGTAAATCAATCGTGTGGCTTCTCCAGCATATACTTGCTGCCCCACCAAACCATCATCTATTAAGTTGAATGCAAATTTTGCCATTTTTACGGCTGTTGGACTTTTGGTTAATATTTCTTGTGCCCAATCGTAGGCTGTTTGCTCCAATTCATCGTGTGGAACAACTGCATTGACCATTCCCATCTCAAACGCTTCTTGAGCGGTATATGATTTTCCTAAAAAGAAAATTTCACGTGCTCGTTTTTGTCCCACTTGACGTGCTAAATAAGCCGATCCAAATCCACCATCAACACTGGCAACATCTACGTCTGTTTGTTTAAAAATTGCGTGTTCTTTACTCGCCAATGTTAAATCACACACCACATGCAAGCTGTGACCACCACCAACTGCCCAACCAGGCACCACAGCAATCACCACTTTGTTCATAAAACGAATTTGACGTTGCACATCCAAAATGTTAAATCGGTTGACACCATCTTCGCCTTTGTAACCCGTTGTGGAACGAACGCGTTGATCGCCACCAGAACAAAAAGCCCATCCTCCATCTTTTGGTGATGGTCCTTCACCAGAAATCAAAACAACACCAATTTCTTGCGATTCGTGGGCAATAATTAAGGCTTCTAATAATTCTGAAACTGTTTTTGGTCTAAAAGCATTTCTACATTCAGGTCGGTTGAATGCAATTCTTGCCACACCATTGCACTGTTTAAATGTAATGTCTTGATATTCTTTAATGGTTGTCCAATTCATTTTTTATTTTTATTACTTTAATTTATTTCTTAACCCAATAATTACCCAACGATTTTAGTTGTCCCAAATTGGCTTGGTATTCTTCCATCGATTGAAAAGAAGCAGCTGCAACCATAGACATGCCACCCGCATTGATAACTCCCGCAGGGAAGCCCATTGATTTTAATTTTTCGACTAAACGTGTGGCATTGCTCTCCACACTAAAAGAACCTACGATTACTTGCACTGGCAACGATTCGTTGAATTGTAAATTTCCTGCAGTTACAACAGTTGGCGTTTGGGGTTGTTTTATTGCTGGTGTTTTTTGTTCAACAACAGGTGTTTGTTCAACTGGAGTAGTTTCAGAAGTTGGTTCTTCTGAAGGAACATCCTCAGCTTCTTGTGTAGTTTCTTGAACAACTTCTTCAGGTTGTTCTTCTTGTTCTACTTTCTCTTCTACTGCTGGAGTTTGTTCAACAACTTCGGTTTTATTACTAGCCAGGAATGGTATTTTATTCAAAATATCTTTATTGAATCCTAAAAAAGCCGCTCCACCAACAATTAAGAACGCTAAGATTGCAAAAACCAACGTTTTCTTTTTATGCGGAGCCATCCCGTCTTTTTTAGCCTTTTCTAAAATAGGTTGTTTTGGTCGCTCTGGTTTGTAATTCAACGGCAACACATCCAAATCATCGTTCCATTGCTCTTCCTCAGAAACCATTTGTGAAGTAGTTTCTTTTTTCTCAGCTTGTTGTGCAGGTTCTTCAACAATAGGTGATGTAACAACTGATTCTATTGAAGGCACTTCTATTGCTGGCTCATTTGCCACATCATTAACAGCTTCAACAACAGGCGTGGATTGTACTTCTTCTTGAATTTCTTCCACACTATTTTCAGTTATAACTGGTGTTTCAACTACAACTTCTTCAACAATTGGTTCTTCAATAATTGGTTCTTCAACAATTGGAGCTACCTCTACTACTTCAACAGGAGTTTCAACTGGTGTAGGTTTTACTTCTTCTAGAGAATTATTAGTTGACTCTTCTTCTTTTGATTGCGATAGCACGAAATCGCCAGAAGCATCTTTTGACAAAACGCCAATCCCTTTCAATTCAAAGTTACCACCATTGCTGGTTGCAGAAGAGATTTCATCAACAAAAGCATCAATTTTTGATTTAGCCGTTGTTTCGTCAATACCTTCTTTTGCGGCAATGAATTTAACCAACGTGCCATCGTTGTGTTTTAAATAGGGCATCAACATCAGTTCATTGGTTGCTCTGTTAATCATCGTTAACGCACCAAATCCGGGAATGATAACCGTATTTTCTTCTTTAAAAAGTTCTAATAAATAGTTATTCATTGTAGTATAGTTTTTTAATTTCCAAAAATTTCAGCAAATGAAAACGTTTGATCCAATCGGATGCCTTTTTCAGTTTCTTTCACCGTACACAATTCATTGACGCTATCGTGTTCTAGGAACAAATAATAGCCTTTTTGTGCTGCTTCAATTAAAAATTTCTCTTTTTCAGACAAGGTCAATAACGGACGTGTGTCATAACCCATCACATAAGGCAGCGGAATGTGACCAACACTTGGCAATAAATCGGCCATAAAAACAACTGTTTTTTCCTTGTATTGAATGTGCGGAATCATCATGCTTTCGGTGTGTCCATCCACAAACAATACGTCCATATTAGGAATTGCATTTTGCGTAAAATCGCCAATTCGTTGCACAAATTTCAACTGATGGCTTTCTTGAATGGGTAAAATATTTTCGGTTAAAAAAGAAGCTTTTTCACGTGCATTGGGAATGGTTGCCCACTTCCAATGGTTGACGGTGCTCCAATAAATTGCATTTTTAAATACAGGTTCAAACCCCGTTCTATCTTTGTTCCACTTAATGGCGCCTCCGC
Source organism: Bacteroidota bacterium (assembly GCA_029558435.1). The sequence continues at coordinate 14,400 of JAKQEZ010000380.1, read as the reverse complement.
AATGGTCAAAATGTAAATGCGTTAAAAACACATCGGTAATGTCATCGGCATGAAAACCTAATTTTTGCAAGTTGCCGTGCAAAGAATCATTACCATGTAAATAATAGTGCGAGAAAAATTTTTCACTTTGTTTATCACCAATACCTGTGTCAATCAACATCAAACGTCCGCTATCTTCAATCAACATGCTGCGCATAGCCCAGTTGCACATATTGTTTTCATCGGCAGGATTTGTTTTTGACCAAATGGATTTAGGAACAACACCAAACATGGCACCTCCGTCCAATTTAAAATTCCCAGTATTTAAAGGATATATTTTCATTTTGTTGTGATTTCGAAGTTTTACAAAAATGCATATTTTATTACAACTTTGACAGAATCAGCACAAAGAAATTTAAGAAATGTGTTAGATATTTCTCAAATTCATTTTTTTTCATTTCCGAAGACTGTATATTTGTACCCTCAATTCTAATTTTCAACAATGAAAAGCGTTTATCTAGATAATGCAGCCACCACTCCAATGGCAAAGGAAGTAATTGAAGTGATGACCAATGCGATGTACAACAATTTTGGAAATCCTTCATCAACACATGCTTTTGGACGTTCAACAAAAGCATTATTAGAAAACGCACGTCGTTCTATTGCTAAATTATTGAATTGCGAGCCTTCTGAAATCATTTTTACAAGCTGTGGAACAGAAGCCGACAACATGGCCATCGATTCGGCAGTTGAATTACTTGGTGCAAAACGCATTATCACAACTCCAATTGAACACCACGCAGTTGAACACACCATTGATGCTTTGGTGAAAGCAGGAAAAGTGGAATTAGTACATGTAAACATGAACAGCGAAGGAATTGTTGATTTAGCGCATTTGGAACAACTATTAGCCGATACTTCTAAAAAAACAGTGGTTTCGTTGATGCATGCCAACAATGAAATTGGCACGTTGCTCCCGTTGGAAAAAGTCAACGAACTTTGTAAAAAATACGGTGCTATTTTTCATTCAGACACGGTGCAAACAATGGGGCACTATGCATTTGATTTGAAAAAATTAGACATTGATTATATTACCTGTTCGGCGCATAAATTTCACGGACCAAAAGGAGTTGGATTTTTATACGTGAACAAAAAAGCAAAAGTGCAAAACCTCATCCAAGGAGGAAGTCAAGAGCGCGGGTTAAGAGGTGGAACTGAAAATATTTACGGTATCATTGGATTAGCAAAGGCGTTGGAATTGGCATATACGGATTTAGAGGCACATCAACAACACGTGCAACAAGTAAAATCGCACATGATCAAGCGTCTAAAAAATGAATTGCCTGGCGTTGAATTTCACGGAACAATTGAACCTGAAAAATCATTATACACCGTTTTAAACGTTAAATTGCCAGCAACCGAAAAAGGCAGTATGTTGTTATTCACCCTTGATTTAAAAGGTGTGGCATGCAGTGGCGGAAGTGCTTGTACGGCAGGAGCAACAACAGGTTCACACGTATTGAGAGGAATTAAAGCAGATACTTCGCGACCAAATGCTCGTTTTTCATTTTCACGCTATACCACCATCGAAGAGGTTGATTATGCTGTTGATGTTTTGGTAGAAGTGTATCAAAACGTTTTGGTGTAATCTATTTTTGCAACAAGCGCCATCTGATTTCATCCAAACGGGTTTTTAGTCGCTGTGCAAAGTTTTTTCCTTCCAAATTCAAATAATTTCGAGTAAACAAACTTGGATTAAGCATCCATTTTACAGCTCTTTTAGGCAAAGGCAATGCCCCATAAGGAAACTTTTTAAGCTCAAAATGAGGTTTTAATTGTGGGGATATTGAATTAAAAAACGCATTTCGATTGTGCCAATAAAACGGATTGTTTTTGCGCGGCACCAACACATCCATCCCCAAATGAAACGTTAAATGCGTATCTGGAACATACAGTGGATTTTGTGCAAACGAAAAAATATTGTGTACCAATGTAGCTTCTAAAAAAGAAATTCCCACACATATTGGTCCCATGATGAATTGATCGATGAGTTCTTTTTTTATTACAAAACAATCAAATCCCGGGTGCGATTTCCCCATATCGGCATACATCAAGGGCAAATCTTGAAGTGTTCTTCGTTTATCCGAAATACGTCGGCGGTTGATGACAATGGCATCGTGTCCTTGTTCAATGTATTTAAAAATGGTATCGTAAAAATACGGCTGAACAGCAATATCCATATTGGTAAACACCAAATAATCAAACGTTTGAATCTCTTTTCTTTTTTCCAAAATATCGGCAATGAGTGGAAGTTTTTTTCCTTTTAAACTTGGGTTGACATCCAACACAGAACGTTCTAAATTCGACAAAACCGAAAAACCTTGCGGAATAATTGCTTTATCTTCCTCAAATTGTGTTGTGTACAATTGAATCTGATTTTGATGCACAGAAAAAGCACGTGCCCGTAACATCGTTTCAAAAGTTATGGGTTGCGCGTAGTGTAAATCCGATTTTTCGTTTACCTTTACGGGATTAATTATATGTGCTACTTGAATCAAATATGAAAATATTATTCAACAATATCGGTAAATCTACAAATTATCTGAAAAATATTGAGCTACTATACTCAAATTATACGAATTTCAGAAAAAAGCATTTTTCCAATTTGTGTTTGGAGCACTTGCAAAAAATGTATCCAGCCTCCAAATTATTGCTTACCCATTCTGCTACTGGAGGGTTGGAAATTATTGCCGAGTTGCTACACATTCAAAAAGGCGACGAAGTGATAATGCCTTCATTTACCTTTGTTTCCACAGCCAATGCATTTGTTTCAAAAGGTGCAACTCCAGTTTTTGTGGATATTGATAAAAATACACTCAACATTGACATTCAACAAATTGAAGAGCATATTTCACATAAAACCAAAGCCATTGTTGCCATGCATTATGGCGGTCACCCATGTGATTTGAAACAATTGCGAGCACTTTGTGATAAACATCATCTTTTTTTAATTGAAGATGCAGCCATGGGATTTGGCAATCACTACAACAATCAACCATTGGGCTCTATTGGTGATTTTGGTGTTATTAGTTTTGACATTACCAAGCAAATATCGGCAGTGCAAGGTGGTTTATTGCTCATCAACAATGCTGATTATGTCAAAAGAGCGGGACACATTTACCACATTGGCACCAACCGTGAAGATTTTATGGATGGTAACGTGCCGTATTATGAATGGGTGGATGTTGGTTCAAAATACCAATTAAACGAGTTGAATGCCGCTGTTTTATTGGATCAATTGGAACGTTATCCAGAAATTATTGCCCACCGCAACATTGTTTCAAAATTGTATCATTATTACCTCAAACCGTTGGAATTGCAAGGAAAATTCAGGTTAATGTCGGACACCCATTTAGAAAACAATTGCCATGAATATTATTTAATTCTCAACGACCAATTTGAGCGTGATAATTTGTCAAAATACTTGTACAATTATGGAATAGAAACCATGTTTCACTACATTCCGCTGCACAATTCAACAAAAGGACGTTCTTTTGGACACAGAGAATTGCCCAATACTATTGAAATTTCCGAATCATTGTTGCGTTTACCCATGCACACAGAATTGGGCGAAACACACATTCAATACATTGTTAACAAAATTAAAAGCTACTGGGAAGAATAATGAGCGACGAATTGCATATCATTTCATCAAAACAAGATACGTTTCGTGAATTTTTTATTAAAATTTGGAACTACCGTGCACTAATTTGGGTATTTGCCAAAAGAGATTTAAAAGTAAAATATTCGCAAACGATGATTGGCTTGGGTTGGACAGTTTTGCAACCATTGACAGCACTTTTCATTTTTACATTTTTCTTTGGATTTTTATTAAAGTGGGAAACAGCAGGCATTCCCTATCCTATTTATGTATTGAGTGGTTTGCTGGGGTGGAATTTCTTTTCCTACATTGTAAGTGCAGGCACATCCAGCGTTTTTGAATCAGCCCATTTGATAAAAAAAATCTATTTTCCCAAAAGCATTATTCCGTTTTCAAAAGTCATTATTGCTGCCATAGAGCTTGGTATTAGCATTATTTTACTCGTTTTATTAATGATTTATTACCAACAAACCCTTTCGTGGAACATTGTATTCATGCCCCTTGTTTTGGTTTACAACATCATTTGTGCTTTGTGTTTGGTGTATTGGATTTCTATTTTTACCATTAAAAAAAGAGATTTACTGCACCTTGTTCCGTTCATTCTCTATTTTGGAATTTGGTTATCACCCGTGTTTTTTAGCAACGATATTTTACCAGTTGAATATCGCTTTTTACTCGATTTTAATCCCATTGCCAATGTAATTGAAGCTTGGCGTTGGTCGCTTTTTGGTTTTGGTGAGTTTAAAATTATTTGGATTTTCAACTTTTTCATCGTTATCTTATTGTTTTTAGGTGGTTTATATATCTACAACAGAAAAGAAAATTCTTTTGTGGACAACGTATAACTCTTTATCCTTATTTAGAATCATTCTAATAAACTCGTTTTTTTTGTAGTTAACTATTTAAGGGCTACTTTTGCATTTTCTTTTATAACGGAAACATCTTTTGATTTGGATAGTTAAATAGTTATTAAAAGAAAATAATAGTGTTAATTATTTAAAATTAAAAGTATGCGTCAGAAATTTGTAATTGTTTCTAGTTTAGCTTTAGCTATTACGTTGGCCCTAACTATTTATTTAAACAAAAATTGGGGAATCTTTTTTATTATTGTCTTGATTTTAACCATTATGGGTTATCAAGACATGTATCAAAAGAAACATGCAATTCGGAGAATTTTCCCACTATTTGGACGCTTGAGATATGTATTGGAAGAATTGCGTCCTAAAATGTATCAATATTTTATTGAATCGGACACAGATGGTAAACCAATTAGTAGAATTGAGCGTTCAACTATTTATCAACGTGCAAAAAAAGAATTAGAAACCGTTCCATTTGGTACGCAGCTAGACGTATATGCGGAAGGATATGAGTGGATGTGTCATTCCATCGCTCCAAAGCATTTTGAAGAAACAGATCCTCGCGTTTTGGTAGGAAATAAAGATTGTAAGCAACCTTATTCTGCCAGTATTTTAAATATTTCTGCCATGAGTTTTGGTGCTCTTAGTGCTCAAGCAGTTGAAGCATTTAATGGTGGAGCTAAAATTGGAGGTTTTGCACATAACACAGGAGAAGGAGGTATCAGTCCATACCACTTAAAACAAGGTGGAGATTTAATTTGGCAAATTGGTACGGGTTATTTTGGTTGCCGTGACAAAGACGGTAATTTTAACCCTGAATTGTTTGCTGAGAAGGCAAAATTTCCTGAGGTTAAAATGATTGAGTTAAAAATTTCTCAAGGAGCAAAGCCAGGACATGGAGGAATTTTACCAGCAGTTAAAAACACGGTTGAAATTTCAAAAATTCGCCACGTTGAACCCCACACTACAGTGGCTTCTCCACCTCATCATACTGCTTTTGACAATCCAATTGATATGATGAAATTCATCCAACAATTACGTGAGTTATCAGGAGGAAAACCTGTTGGATTCAAATTGTGTATTGGTCACAAAGCAGAATTTATTTCTATTTGTAAGGCTATGATTGAGTTGGATATTTATCCAGATTACATTGCTGTAGATGGTGGTGAAGGTGGAACAGGAGCTGCTCCGCAAGAATTTACCAACTATTTGGGCGCTCCAATGATTGATGGTGTTGCTTTTGTGCATAATATCTTGAATGGTTTGGATATTCGCAAACACATTAAAATTGTTGCTTCTGGAAAAATTAGTTCGGCATTTCACATTGCACGCGTAATGGCGTTGGGTGCAGATATGTGTTATTCTGCACGTGGTATGATGATGTCGATAGGTTGTATTCAGGCGTTATTGTGTAATTCCAACACCTGTCCAACAGGAATCACAACACACGATCCTAAATTAACCATAGGTTTGGATGTAACCGATAAAAAAGTGCGCTGTGCCAATTACCACAAAGGAACCATTACCAATTTTATGGAATTAATGGGCGCATGTGGAATTGACGATATGAAAAAAATTACACGTTCACACATTTACCGTCGTGTTTCATTAAACGATATGCAAACATACGAAGAGATTTTCCCTTCTGTTAAAGTAGGAGCTTTCTTAAACGGTGAAATTTCTGAACGCTATAAATGGGATTTCGAACATTCTGACGCTAAAAACTGGAATATGGTGATTTAATCCTATTCAAACGAAAATCTGGAGGGTAGTTGCAAGTTGTGACTACCCTCTTTTTTTAACAAAACATTAATGCCGTTTGCCAATATTATCACAAAGCTTAGCCGTATCTTTGCAACAAATTATGGAGAAAAAACTGTGGAATAGAGATTTCATCATTGCATGCATTGCCAATTTTTTCATTGCAAGCTCCTTTTACTTGTTGATGCCAACCATTCCAATTTATTTGTCGGAACAACTACACGTGCCTCATTCTGAAATTGGAATTGTACTATCCTCCTATGTTATTGCTTTGTTGCTCATTCGCCCATTTAGCGGATACATGGTAGATGTGTATCCAAGAAAACTCTTGTTTTTATTCGGTGCCGGCATGTTTGTGTTAACGTATGTTGGTTATTATTTTGCAGCCTCCGTAGCTTTCTTTTTTATATTACGTTTCATTCATGGTTTGTTTTGGGGATTAACTGCGGTTTCTGCCAATACAGTTGCCATCGATATAATTCCGTCTGAAAGAAGAGCCGAAGGTATTGGCTATTTTGGTGTAAATATGAACATCGCCATGGCCATTGCACCATTTTTAGCCGTAAAAATCTACGATCATTTCGATTTTAATGTGTTGGTTTCTGCCGCGTTATTTATGGGAACCTTAGCTGTTATTGCGATTGGATTGATACGTGTGCCCAAGCGACCAAAAATGGAACAAAAACCACCAATTTCCCTCGACCGATTTATTTTAGTAAAAGCACTTCCTATTTTTTTCAATCAATTGTTTTTTGCCTTTGGATATGGCACGTTGGTGGCGTATGCAGTTTTGTACGGTAAAAATATTGGCATCAACAATTCAGGAGTTTTTTTCTTGTTTATTGCATTGGGAATTGTGCTAACACGCATTACTTCTGGTAAATTGGTAGATAGAGGTTATTTGCATCAAGTAATGTTGTTTTCAACAAGTTCGCTTGTGCTTGGTTTCTTTTGTTTTTCGGTATTTCATACAATTTATGCATTTTGTTTTGCTGCATTTATTTTAGGAATTGGTTATGGCACGTTGTTTCCATCGTTGCAAATTATGTATGTCAACATGGCGCCAGCATCACAAAGAGGTACTGCCAATTCAACCTATTTAACAGGGTTTGATTTAGGTATTGGCATCGGGATGTTGTTGGGCGCCTATTTGGAAGATCATTTCGGATTTGAAAACATGTATTTAATCACGGCAGGACTTTGTTTTGTTGCCCTTCTCCTCTACTGGTTTCATTCAAAAAAAGTGTATGAACAAAACAAATTAATTTCCTAATTCTTTTAATAGTATTCGTTGAATGCCATCAAAAACAGTTAAATGTCTACAACAACATTTCATTTTTTTACTCAATCTACTAAAAAAACACTATTTTAGTACCTAAAACACCAATTTGAAAACCGATATTGCTATACAAATTTCGAACGTTTCGAAGGTTTATCCACTTCGCCACCCGCAAATGGATGAAGATGGAAATTTAGTGCATGAACATTGGGCATTGAAGGATGTTTCATTAGCAATCAAAAAAGGCGAAAGTGTTGGTATTATTGGTCCAAACGGCAGTGGCAAAAGCACTTTGCTCAAAATTTTGGCAGGAGTCACCAAACCCACCCACGGAGAAGTGAAAATTAGAGGCAAGGTGGCCAGTATTTTGGACATTGGTGCTGGTTTTCATCCCGAATTAAGTGGACGAGAAAATGTGTATTTAAACGGACAAATCCACGGCTTTTCCAAAAAAGAAATTGCTTCCAAATTTGATGAAATTGTTGCATTTTCGGGCATAGAAAAATTCATAGATGAGCCAGTTAAAAATTACTCCAACGGCATGTATTTGCGTTTGGCATTTTCCATCATGGCACACTTGGATTTTGATGTGTATTTGTTGGATGAGGTGTTGAGTGTGGGCGATGCGGAGTTTCGAGAGAAAATTTTGGAATTGATAAATACATGGAACAATAAAAAAACATTGGTGGTGGTTACGCATGATTTTTTTCAAATTCACTCAATAATTGACCGTGTAGTTGCGTTTAACAGCACAACGTATCAAGAAGTGGAACACCAACCACAACCCTTTGAACTATTAATTGCAAATTACATGAAAGAACATGCAATAACAGCCAGTGAATTTGATTTTAAATTAGAAGCTCCTGATTTTGAATTGGATATTCAGTATAAAAAGAAATACTAACAACTTAAAATAAAAAAAATGAAAATTACATTAATTGGTGCATCTGGATTAGCAAAAGATCTTATCGACATATTTCGATATGAGAATTACATCCGTGAAGTAGCACTTTTCGACAATATTTCGGATATTCAAGAAAAAAAACTATACAATACTCACGACATTCTTACTTCCATTGATGAACTTCAAAAAAGATTTAAAGAAGTTTCTCCATTTTTTATCACGGCAATTGGGTCACCAAGAAAACGCAAAGAAATCAGCCAGCAGTTGGAAACAATTGGAGGATATAATTTTTCATACATCTGTTCGCAGTCGTTGGTAAGTCAATATTCAACTATTTCAGAAAGAGGAGTCATCATTCAAATGAGTTGTCAAATTTCAAGCGATGTTGTAATTGAAGACGGCGTGTTTTTAAATGTTCGTTGCATGATAGGGCACGATGTAAAAATTGGTAAATACACCACATTATCACCCGATGTAAAATTGTTGGGAAATGCTGTTATTGGTGAAAATTGTGTGCTTGCAACTGGTGTTACAGTCATGCCAAATGTTAAAATTGGAAACAATGTTAAAATTGGGATGAATAAACTAGTAACTGAAGATGTACCAGATGGAACAATGCTTATCTAGTTTCTTCAAACAAACGTAATTCTAATGCTACTCTTGTTTGTGTAGTATTATTGATAGCAACACCATGTACTAAATAGGGTGAAAATAACAATATTTGACCGTAGTTTACTTTTGAACGAAGAAGTTTATTACTGCCATCCCATTTTTTTATTATTCTTACACGATATTTGTTGCCCTCAAAATAACCACCCGTAAATGTACGCTCAATTTTATTTTCACTAATAAGATGACTAGCAGGGGCTATAGGCAAGGATGAATTGATATCAACTCCTGCTACTGGAATCCAGCAATTAATCATTTTAGGAGTTAATTTATATTCATCATAAAACTCATAAATATCTTTGTGAGGTGGATTAAAATCATTTGAATTTGGTCGATTTATTCGAATAATAAGGTGCATTTTATAATTGGTGCTTGGTACAATATCTGTCAAATTGAGATGGAGGATGTCTTCAATTTTTCTTATAATGAAAGGCAAATTAATTGTTACATTCTCCTCAAATAAATCTCGAGTTTGTGATACAACTGCTAAATGATCATCATTTTTAATAATAAATTTATGGTAATCTTCTAAAGTGAAGTCGACTAATGAACGTTTTAAAACACCTTCAACAATTGTTTGAATACTTTGCGTAATTTCATTTTTTAATATTATAAATTCTTCATTTGACAAAAAGTCAACTTCTGTAAATCCTTTAATATACCACGGTTGACCATAAGCTATATCGGAATTATTTTGAGATAGTACTTCGTTCTGTCCAAATCCAAAAATTACATCTCTTACATTAAAATTATATTTTACATCTTCAATTTGAATAGCAATTTTGCCTGATGCATCCATACACTATATTTTTTATAAATATATAATCTTTTGATTATATTTGACTAATAAAATCAAGTAAATGAAACTCAGTGTACTGCTTTTTTCATACAATCAACAAAAATTTATTACTCAAGCAATAGATAGTGTATTGTCGCAAAAAACATCTTTTGAGTTTCAATTAATTATTGCTGATGATGGTTCAACAGACGGTACGGTTGAGATAATTAAACGCTATGAAAATGAAAATCCGACTAAAATTGTTTTTCTAGATTCGCATAAACGAGGAATTATTGAGAATATCTTTAGGATGGAAAAACACATTGCTGGAGATTACATAGCCATTTTAGATGGTGATGATTATTGGTCGAGTGAACAGAAAATACAGCAACAAATTGATTTTTTAGAAAACAATACCAACTATATTGCTTGTTACCACGATGCAGCAATTATATCTACGGTAGATAGTTCGTCCAATTATTTTGATACGGCAAACTTTTATTCACAACAACATCATTATAAAGAAAATACATTGCCTGCAGATGTTGTGAATCGATTAATTATCCCTACTGGCTCTGTTGTATTTAGAAAAATTGGTTTGACAAAAATTTTGGAACACAAAGATTTGTTGGGCGACTATTATTCGTTGGATTGGAAAATTTATTGTTTACTCATTGCCGATTCTAAATTTTATTATTTCAACCAAGTTTGGTCAACGTATCGAAATCATCCTCAAGGTATTTCAAAAAGCAACAAAACACAATTTCATTTGTCGCACATCCATTTTTTGACTCAATTATTGAAACATCAGTATTATAAGTACCTAAAATTAAGTATATATAACTCATTAGCAAGTGAATATACTATATTATTAAACGATGAAGCTACCAAAAATAAAAAGCAATTGTTTCGACAATATCTTTTAAATGAAATGAAACGAATGTGGTGGTTTAGAAAAGAAGTTTTTAAGTGATGAAATTAATAGCATGTTTATCCATTGTGATAACTGTCTTGCTCATCCAATTTATAGACAGTTTAAAGATAAATGCAAACAATGTGTTTATTGTTTTGGGACAAGCACATTTTTTTATGGCATATTGGTATAAAATTAAACGTCAAAATCCCTCAACCACAAAATATTTGATGTTAATAATTTCTGGTTTTTTCATTTTTGTTAGCTATTATTTCCTAAAATACGAACACTTGCTAATTATCTTAACATCCATCTATTTTGTTATTCATTTTAGTCTAGATGTTTTTCATTTAACTAATTACAAAGCGACAATTGTAACATTTATAAAAACAGCCACGCCATTATTTATAGTCTATTTATCATTTTTAAAACTAGGCAATTTTAGTGAGCTTCTGTTTATTTATGGGTTTCCTTTAAGTTTCTTACTCTTTTTTACGCTTCATAAATCAGAAAAATGGTACTTCTTTTTCTTCACAGGATTTGCAACATTTTTGTATACTTTTTCTTTACTTGAACGATTCAATATTTATTTAGGAAGCGCACTTTTTCACCAATATTTTATGCCTATTATTATTGCTCATTATTTAATTTGGTATCTCTATTATTTTGATAAACTCAAAAAACAAGAGTTTTTAAAAAAATATGTTGTGGATGTATTATTGTTTAATGGTATTATTGGTTTAGCATTTTTCTTTTATTTTTATAACAAGGAGTCTGTTTTTAAATATTTTTTCCGTTTAGATTATTTTTTAATTTGGACATGGTTGCATTATATATGGACATTGAGAAAATCTGATTTCCAGTTGCTTAAATAATATAATTAAAATATGAGGAATTTCATTTTAAAAAGTTGGGTAGTGATAAATAGGCTTAAAATTCATTTTTTAATGATCTTTTTTTTCATGAATTACGCCTTAATGCGTGAATATACAGATTCTACTCAATTAAGCTTAATTGTACTTACATATACAATTTTGAATTTCTCATTGCACATGTTTAATAATTATTTCGATTTTAAGGAGGATACAATTACGAATCAAACGTTAAAAAAAGAAGGAAGAAAAATGACATTTTACCTTGCAATCATTTCTTTTTTAATTTCATTATTACTTGTTATCTATTTTAAGTTTAGTCTTATATGTTTTTTGTTAATTTTCATTTTAGGAATTAGTTATAGTATCCCATTGAAAAATAATTTTAGAATTAAGAATGTTATTTTCATTAAAAATATAACGGGCAGTTTGTTTTGGTGGTACATCCCTTTTATTGCAATGATTTATTTTAATACCGATACGGAACAAAGTTTTTTTACACTTTTTATGTCACGATTAATTACTTTGGCAATTTTTATTCCTTTTGAGCCTTTGTGGGATATTAAAGATATGAAAGGTGATAAAGATGCAGGAATAGTTACAATCCCAATAAAATATGGATTAATTGCAACAAAGTTCTTAATAATTTCGATGTTTACTACTTTAAGCATTGTTTGTTTGGGTTTTAATAATTATCAGATAGTTCTATTTTTATTTATTCCTCTAATACTTTTTACACTATCAATAAAAGACAATACACCAATTTATCAATTTCAGATAATGATGTTTTATCTGCCTTTTTATATTTTGTTTTCAGACGTTTTATAAAGTTCAATATCCATGTGTGGCATAACCGGCTATATTAATCTCAAAGAAACTGTTTCGGAAGCAATCATCCAACAGATGACCGATGCGTTGCAACACCGTGGACCCGATGGTGAAGGGATTTATATTTCCAAAAATCAGCATTGTGCATTGGGGCATCGTCGTTTGTCGTTTTTGGATTTGTCGGAAAATGGAAAGCAACCAATGAAAGCTTTTCAGCACGATGTTTGGCTCACATTTAACGGTGAAATTTATAATTATGCAGAGCTGAAAGAACAATTGCGTGCCGACTATAGCTTTCAAACCGAAACAGACACCGAAGTTATTTTGGCAGGTTATTTAAAATGGGGAATAGAAGTGGTGCAACACCTAGAAGGCATGTTTGCGTTTGCATTGGTGGATGAAACAAGCAATACGCTTTTTTTAGCCCGCGACAAATTTGGCATCAAACCGCTGTATTACACCATTCAAGAGGATAAACTTTTGTTTGCTTCGGAACTAAAAGCAATACATGCTCCTGCCATTGTACCCAAAAAAGTTGATTTTTCGGCATTTGCAGATTATTTTGTTTACCGCTACATTCCTTCACCCAAAACAATTTGGCAAAACATTCACAAATTGCCTGCTGCTCACTATGCAACTATTGATTTGAACAACTTGAACTGTCAAATTACAGAATATTGGAAATTGGAAGTTGGCAATGAAACAATCAATGAAAAAAAGGTAGTCCAAACTACTAATGATTTGCTAAAAAAATCGGTGCAAGCACACATTTATGCCGATGTTCCAGTGGGTTCATTTTTAAGTGGAGGTTATGACAGTAGTGCGTTGGTGCATTATATGAAGGAATTGCATCAGCCACCTCAAACGTTTTCGATAGGTTTTTCTAAATGGGAAAAAAGTGAAGATCAATTTGCACATATTGTAGCCAATCATTTAGGCGTAGATAACGAAGCGGTGATTGCCGATGAAGCAAGTTTAGACTATTTGGAAAAAATGCCCTGGGTGTATGATGAACCCATTGCCGATATTTCAATTGTGCCCACGTTTATGGTAAGTCAACTTGCACGCAAACGAGTTAAAGCCGTTGTTAGTGGCGAAGGCGCCGATGAATTGTTTGGTGGCTACACGTGGCAACATGATTTTTACAAGCAAAGTTATCCCACAACAGTGTTGGATAAACTCAAGCAAAAATTGTTTAAAAACGATACCGTTACTTTTTATGCCAATGCGATGGCTATGGGCTGGTTTGATAGAGAAGAGCTAATGAATATGTTGCAACCACATTTGCATCCATACATTCCAGAAGATGTGCACTGGTATTATCGTCAGCACTTTAAAAAAGAACTTTCACCTCTAAAATCCATTCAATACTTAGATATCAAATGTTTTATGGGTGAATTGGTACTCACCAAAGTGGATAGAGCAAGCATGGCCAATTCGTTAGAAGTGCGTGTTCCATTTCTCAATTCGTCATTATTTTCACACGTTTTTCGTTTAAAAGAACAGGTTTACTTCAAGCCTACTCAAACGAAGTATTTATTGTATGAAAATTTGAAAAATGCCTTGCCACAAGAAATTTTAGAGCGCAAAAAACAAGGTTTTGTTGGTCCCGATAGTTACTATATGAACATTGATTGGTACAGAAATCAATTAAAAAATAGTACATTAGTCGAGTTAAACATTGTCAAACAAAGCTATATCGACAATTTGTTGAAAGAAACATACAATTGGAAATTATGGAAGCTGCTGGTAATGGAAAAGTGGGTAAGAACGTGGTTGAAATAGCATAAACAAAATTTACGGCAATTAATGAAAAACATTCTAATTACTGGTGCTGCGGGATTTATTGGAAAACATCTTTGTGAAAAGTTGTCGGAAAAACACGTGTTGTTTCCATTT
>JAKQEZ010000618.1 GCA_029558435.1 Bacteroidota bacterium | reverse complement strand
AATTAAACAATTTGCATACGTTTTCGGGCTTGGCGAAGTGGCTGAGCCCGAAGCTAAATAGAATTACTAACTTTTAAATTTAAAACGAATGATTGATAGAATTACTGAACAGCCATTTTGCCAAACCCGTGTTAGTGGCAGTACATTTGTGAACGCTGATTGCTTCGATGTTTTCCCTTTTATTGAGGATAAATCAATTGATGCGATTATTTGCGATTTACCTTATGGGACTACTAACTGCAAATGGGATTCAGTTTTAGACTTGAACAAACTTTGGGAGCAATACGAAAGGATTATAAAGCCAAACGGAGCAATAGTTTTATTTGGTTCGCAACCATTTACAAGTGCTTTGATAATGAGTAATCCCAAACTATTTAAATACGAATTAATTTGGGATAAAAAAACAGGATTAGGATTTTTGGATAGTAAATTTAGACCACTAAAAAGCCACGAAAACATTATTATTTTTGGGCTTGGTGGATGCTCAAATGGAAGTAAAATACCAATGAAATATAACCCACAAGGTTTGATTGAAACTACAAAACAAAATAAGAATACTAAAAGTAACATATTAAATAGTGAGCCAAAAAAACGTGAAAATTTAGGAACAACTCACACAAATTACCCTAAATCTATTCATACATTTTCAAGGGTAAGTGGAAACCACCCAACTGAAAAACCATTAGAACTATTAGAATACTTGGTAAAAACATATACCGACGAAGGTGATATGGTATTGGATAACACAATGGGTTCAGGTACAACAAACTTGGCTTGCATTAAATTAAATCGCAAATCAATAGGAATAGAAAAGGAAAAACAATATTACGATGTCGCTGTTCGTAGGGCTTTGGAGTATTGCCACTAACGTTTGAGTGTATGAGCAGTGGCACTTGTACACACTTTCAAATTAGCAGGAACTTATCCGTGCCATTGCTTATACACGGTGTTATGTGCCGTTTTTTTATTCACGAATTTAATTTAGAAATATGAAGAAATATCAAATAATTTATGCAGACCCAGCGTGGCTTTACAAATGTGGTAAAAACCACTTAGCAAAGAAAAGTATGATAAATGGAAAAACTGATATACATTATAACGCAATGCCTATTAAGGAAATGGAACAAATGAAAATAAACGAAATAGCAGACGATGATTGCTTGTTATTTATGTGGGTTACATCTCCATTTTTAAAAATAGGTATTGATTTAATGAAAAAATGGGGTTTCGATTTTTCCACTATCGGTTTTGTGTGGTATAAAGAAAAAACTAATCCAGGTTCTTATACACTTTCAGAATGTGAAGTTTGTTTGATAGGGAAAAAAGGTAAAATACCAACACCAAGAGGTGCAAGAAATATAAGGCAATTTTTGAAAGAAAAAAGAACAAGACATTCATCCAAACCAAACGAAATAAGAAATAGGATTTTCCAAATGTTTCCAACACAAAATAAGATTGAATTATTTGCTCGTGAAGTTCCAGAAGGCTGGGATGTTTGGGGAAATGAAGTTGAGAGTAGTATCGCTCTTTAAAATGGCACATAACGTTCAGCCCGCTTTGCGCAGGGCTGGAAATAGAATTACGAATGTTTAAAATTTATTCAAATGCAAAATAGAAATTCAAAAGTTGATGGTAGCACGTCTGCCAGCCTTGTGCAAAACGGCTTGTTAGCAGCATACCCT
>JAKQEZ010000598.1 GCA_029558435.1 Bacteroidota bacterium | reverse complement strand
TGTTGATTGATTTTTAAATTGTTTATATTAATTGATTAAATTCTATAACATTAAGATTAACGAAATGCCAACGGTATAGGTAAACGCAACGAAGTGGTTGGCGCACTTCGTTAATCCATCTGTTATATGAAATGCCTTGCTAACCGTTTCCAATTGAAATTCCGTTAAGGAAAAACAAAAAGAAAAAAGCCACCGCACTTCTATTTTTTCAAAATAGTTGGGTTTGCATTGTGTGTTCTTCAAAGCGTTTCCATCCTTTTTCGTGATATTCTTCGTCTATTTCGCATATATCCAAGTCAAATTTGTAATCCCAACAAGCCTTTGCAATACTATGAGAACCTCCGTGTGTGTCAAGTATATTCCAACCTTCTTTTGCGTATGTTTCCAATAAGTATTTATACAATTCATAAGGCTTTTCGGTTAAATGAAACCTATCATTATTGTTTCCAAAATGCTCAAACATTTTAGCAACTTTGTCAAATGAAGTCCAAGCGTATTCCCATCGGCTAAATGTTGGCATATATTGTTTTTTATCCCAGCATAAAATCCCTCTTGTTGGTGGTAAATCAAAGTAATTTCCGCCCCACACAATTTGATTTTCAGATACCCTAAAAAGTTCGTCCCAATATTCCTTTGTTGGCACATTATCCCATTGTTTGTCTTTATACTGCTTTTTGTATTTTTTCATTACATCTTTTCCAGCACCATCAACAAGCCTATTACCAAGTCCGTAAGGTGGGTCAACTATTGCAAGTTTGTAATAGTTATCGGGTTTAGTTTTCATAAATGCTACATTGTCGCAATTAAAGAAGTTAATATTTGCCCTCCCTTTTTTTTCTTTTTGTTTTTCTATTCCGTTCATCTAATTAAGTTTTGTTGTAAATAAGTCGGCACTTCATATAACACGGGTTTGGCAAAAGTGGGCAGACACATTCTGCAAACTTTGAGCATCCTACAAGCCCACCTTCGCCAAGCCCGAAAACGTTATGCGTAATGGCTACGATACGTTTCAATAAGATAATTCCCCCATTGACTTGCCATAGCTTGTGCAATACCTGGAAATGTTTTTGACCTCACTTTGCTTCGTTC
>JAKQEZ010000586.1 GCA_029558435.1 Bacteroidota bacterium | reverse complement strand
TCTATCGAAATTTGTCTTTTTCCCAATTTTCGGGATTTGCGACGATGTAATCCGAAATGCGTTGGTATTCGTCATCGTTGCGAATAATGTGTTCGTGAAACAAACGTTGCCACCCGTTTGGGTATTCTAACCGATTTGCATATTTGGTAACGGCAGATTTATATGAACCCACCACAGATGAAATTGTGTTTTTACCAATGTTTTGAAAACGTTGTGAACCAGGGGTGGATAATTGTTGGTTATTTTGGTCGTTTTGGTCATTACGGTCATTACGGTCATTGCGGTCATTGCGGTCATTGTGGTCATTGTGGTCATTGTGGTCATTTTGTAGGTGCAGGGCATGCCCTGCACCTACAAAATGACCGCCACCGTTTTCATAATGACCACCATCGTTTTCAAAACAACCGCCACCGTTATCAAAACAACCATCACCGTTTTCAAAACAACCGCCACCGTTATCAAAACAACCATCACCGTTTTCAAAACAACCGCCACCGTTTTCATAATGACCACCATCGTTTTCAAAACAACCGCCACCGTTTTCAAAACAACCACCATCGTTTTCAAAATGACCGAATTGCCCGACAATACGATCATTATTTGGTTTGTCAATAATTATAATTCCATGGATATGATTGGGCATTACGACAAAATCACCTAATTCAATATGCGTGTGGTGTTTGGGTATTTCATGCCACAATAAATGGGCAATAACCCCTGTGTGGGATAAAATCATTTTACCATCTTTTATTTCACCAAAATAATGTTCCCTGCCTTGGGTACAGATGGTAACAAAATAGGCACCATTCCAGCCATAATCCCACCATTGTGCGCGGAATGTACCGTTGCGGTATTTATTCTGGAATTTATCTTGGGACATAAATTTTAAATTTTAAAAAAACAATCCAAAACAATTATACAGATAAAAATAATGACTCGGAATCTTTCCAATCCATTCAATACCCGAATTTTTGTAGTTATCGTATTTTTTTAATTCCATAATGCTTCGTTTTTCCAGTCCATTAATTCTGTGCTATTTCCTCCCTTACTAGGTATTCCCATAAATTGTATAGGTATTGTTGGATATTTTTGAAATAAGCTATCTAATTTGTTTTTTAATGTGTTTCCAGTATTTATACGCTGTAAAAGATAATTCAACATGCACAAAAAATAAAAAATACGCTTATTGTTTTCAAATGGTTTAGAAATCCATTTTCCTTGAGGTTTTAACAAAATTTCTGGCTCAATGGCCAAATCTTTGTTCCATAATCGGGCATGATGTGCACAGATGTTGCGCACATAGGTAATACTATGTAGCCATGATTCGAAAACAGTGTGATGAACTCCAAAAAAATCAGCAATTTGTTTTTTATCAGCTTTGTTTCTAAGTCCTCTGTATATGTGTGATAATTCTCCAATGGTTAACAATTCAAAACACATCCAAGCAGGTGGATTTGATGGATTGTTGTAATTGTCTACGTAATGTTTTATAAATACTTCTGGAGTTTTGGATGTTTTTGCTTTTGATATCAATGCTTGAAAGTCAGAATAAGGATCAACAACGTTTCCAATTTTATTGTAATAAGGTGTAATAAAATGAGATTGATTGTCTTGCCAATGAGAGTCATTGTATTTGGTTGACATTATGTAAACTAACTGCGTTCGGATAGCAACCTCTATGCGCTCAATACAGTCAAAAACTAATAATCTTAATGCTCTATCAAATGAATATGTATTGATAATTTGTTTAAAGGTAACACCTGCATTAAATTCATCTTTAATTTGTTGATAAGGTAAAAAGTAAGCACTTAAACGATAATAGCTTATTGCATTCAGATACGCCGCGGCTTTTGTTTTATCTTCAATAGTTAAATTTCTTCCCTCCAACAAAGCTATTTGGTCAGCAACAGTGAGTGGAGCTTTTTTGTAGTTTGTTTTACTCATATCCTAGAAAGAAAAAACCCCCCAAGTGTGCTTCTGTGAGAGGCATGGGAGGTGTATTATTTTGAAATAAAAAAAATCTAACTACAAGTGTTTTAACGTACAATAATACAAATTGTTTCATTAAATCTGGTGCAAAGATACAAAGAAATTTAAAATTTAACATACGTTCAAATAACCTCTTTAATTAAACCATCCGTTTCTTGCTCCAACGCCAAAATATCTGCTCTAATTTCTTCCAAAGAACGCAAAGGCTTGTATTGGTAAAAATACTTGGTAAAGTTGATTTCGTAGCCAATATTTGTTTTTGTTTCGTCAATCCAAGCGTCTGGAACATGAGGAAGCACTTCACGCTTCATGTACTCTGAAATATCTTCTTTCAAAGGAATGTTTTCGGTATCTCTAAGGCTTGCATCTGGTTTTGGACCTTTTTTATCTTTGATAATGTTTCCATTTTCATCGCGTAAGGGGCGCTCAACGGTTACTTTTGAATAACCAAAATCGGGGTTGTCAAAAACTTTAACATATTGATTTTCTTCAAAATCACCATAAAGTTGAGTAATTTGTGCAATGTGTTCATCCGAAAGTTCATTGCGTTTGTCGCCCAATGATTTACTCATCTTCTTAAAAAATTCAACGGCATTGATAAGTTGCACTTTTCCTTTTCTGTTTTTGGGCTTGTGATTGGAAATGACCCAAATATAAGTTGAAATACCTGTGTTGTAAAACAACTGGCTGGGTAGGGCAATTACTGCTTCCAACAAATCGTTTTCAATTACCCATTGACGGATACTGCTTTCGTTTTTCTTAGAACTTGGCGAACCTGAAAACAACGGAGAACCATTAAACACAATTGCCAAACGCGAACCACCTTTGTCTGTTGGTTTCATCTTGCTCATTAAGTGCATTAAAAACAAAAATGAACCATCCGAAACAGAGGGCAAGCCAGCACCAAAACGACCACCATGCCCAAGTGATTCGTGTTCTTCACGCACAACCTTGGCATATTTTTCCCATTTCACACCAAAAGGCGGATTGGTAATTAAATAATCAAATTTTTCAGCAGGGAGTTTATCCTCAGAAATACTGTTTCCTTTTTTGATATTGGACGGATTTTGTCCTTTTATCAGCATATCCGATTTACAAATAGCATACGACTCTGGGTTGAGTTCTTGCCCAAACACTTCCAAACGCGCATCGGGGTTCAATTCATTCAAATATTCTTCGGCAACAGACAACATTCCACCCGTTCCAGCACAGCAATCGTAAATGGTTTTTACAATTCCTTTTTGGGTGAGCGCTTGACGGTCGTCCATAAACAAAATATTCACCATCAATTTAATAACTTCGCGAGGAGTAAAGTGTTCTCCAGCCGTTTCGTTGGATAGTTCGGCAAATTTTCGGATAAGTTCTTCAAACATATAGCCCATATCCATAGACGACACTGTTTTGGGGTGTAAATCCACTTCTTGAAAGCGTTTCATCACCATAAACAACAAATTGTTGTCATCCAGCTTCGTAATTTGATTATCAAACTCAAACTGTTCAATAATTTCTCGTGCTTCTTCCGAAAAACCATTGATGTAGTTACGCAAGTTTGCAGCAATGTTATTTGGGTCTGCAATTAGTTTATTGAAATCAAAAGCACTGTGGTTGTGAAATTTCAATCCAGCCGCTCTGTTCAAAATAGGATCTAAATTTTGAATATTAGATGATTTCATTTGTTCGTATTCTTTGAGAACTTTTGCCTTGGTAGCATCTAAAACACAATCCAAGCGTCTTAATACCGTTAGCGGAAGAATTACTTTTCCATAATCACTTTGTCGGTAATCTCCACGAAGTAGGTCGGCAATAGACCAAATAAAATTAGCAGCTTCTTTAACGTTTTTCATTCTTTTATTAATCAGTTGAGTATTGAATTTTCTATGAAAGTGACTAATTTAAGAATAAAGTGGAAATGCGCAAACTATTATGCGTTCAATGTAAAAATGAAAATTAGTTGGAGGTGTTTGCTTTCTCCTTCCCTCTTTCGTTCAATTCACGTTGCATAGCAATAACAATAGCACACATGCCCCAAATTGGAACGGCCGCTTTGTCGGTGTCTAAAAAGTTGTTCAAAAAGGCGTGAATGAAATAGGTAGTCATGGATAAAATCATGCTTAAAAGGAGGATGCGGTTTTCTTTTTCTTCGTGTGGCCAGCGCACATACAAGGTGATGGACTGGTAGAAAATAGTAGCCACCAATGCAATGACAGCCAATAAACCAAAAATACCCATTTCTGATAGTGCTCCTAAAAATTCGCTGTGGGCATTGCCTAAATCGCCAAAATTGGTGGAAATAATGGTTAAATTTTCGGGACGTTGAAAGCGGGCATATTCAAAAGCATAGGTTCCGGGCCCAAATCCGGTCATTGGTTTTTCCAAAAACATGTCAACGGCACATTGCCAACGGTTGATGCGCTCTAAGTTGGAGGCATCTGTGGTAACATTGGTAGCAGATTGCATGCGTTCTCCAAAATCTTCGGTGGTATGTTCGTAACGGTTTTGTTCAAGATAATGGTTGATTTGTGTCCAACTAACAGCCACCACTGTTCCAACAATTACTACCACAAGGGCAATCCAACTAAATTTAATTTTAAAACGAATGAGCAACAACACACCCACAGCACCAATAACGCTCAACCACGCTGCACGGGTATATGAAAAATACAAGCCCAACAAGTTAACGATGATCATTCCTATCAATACAACTTGGGTTAGAGGTGGATATTTTTTGGAGAAATACAAACCAATTACCAACGGTGTTTGCAGGGCAATGGTGGCGCCATAAATGGTATGGTCTTTAAAAAATGGCCAACTCACCCAATGCGATTCTTTTTCACCAAAACTGTATTGTGCATGGTTAAGAATGATGTAAATCATAGCAATGGTCATTCCGATAGAAAACAGCCATAAAAACGTTGTTCTGTTGCTTATTTTAGCAAAAATGAGCGGCCCAAAAAACAAAAGTGGCACAATCAACCAAATTCTTGCCAACAAATATTTAAGAGAAACAATTGGATGGGTACTCAAAATTGAGGCCACCAACATCCAAAAGAGATAAAAAATAACCGCCCAAACAATGGGTGATTTCCAAACTTCGCGAATAATGTTGTTTTTTAAAAACTGCTGCATCACAAAGAGCAATAAAAAGCCAAACAAGAGCGGTTCGGTTGGAATGAACAGTCCAAAACTATCGGTATATTGTTCAATATTAACCGATAGTGGCGTAAAAAAAGCCAAGGCTAAAAATGTTTGTTCGGTGTAGTAAATTGCTGCAAAAACAGCCAACAAACCGATGGGAAAAAGCACTAAAAATTCTTGTCGCTTCCACAACAAAATAGAAGCAATTACAAGGTAACAAACGCTCCAAAATAGTATCCAGCTATTTTTACGGAAGGTTTGCATTTAGGCAATTTTCTTAAGTTCTCTGATTTTATCGCGCACCAACAGGGCAAAGATGGAGAAAATGGTTGCGCCCATTGTACCCAACAACACCACAATCATGCGTTTTGGTTTGTCTTTTTTATCGGGAACAACAGCTCTTTCAACCACAAATTTATGGTTCAACTGCGTGTGTGCATCCGACTCTGCTTGTTCGTAGATTGCCATAAACAACTCGTAGGCTGTAATTTTTTCGCGACGGAAATGCTCCAATTTATCGTAAAGCGCACCATCTTTTTCGTTGATAAGCAATTTTTGTTTGATTTCTGTTTTTTCTGCTGGACTTTTAGCATCCACCAACGCTTGATACAATCCCGCACGAGCATCCACGTTCATCACACCTAAATTTGCCAAGCTATCAATTTTAATATCAATCTGTTTTAATTCGCTTTGCAACATGTCTTTTTTACGCGCTGCAATTTTAAAAGCCTCAACGGTACGTTGTTCAATCATTTGATTTTTAACCGTATCAATTAAATCAACAATACGATTGGCCATTGCAGCAGCTTTTTCTGGGTTGATATCGTACACATCAATAGCAATGGAACCGTAGCGTGTGCGAGAAAAACTAAAATTTTCTTTGAACGTTTTTACTAATTTATAATGTTTATTAGGGTCGTTATCGTCAATTTCATAGTGTTTATACAAATCAAATTCACTTACAATTTTATCGCGAATGTTGGACGATTGTAAGATTTGCACCATTTGTTCTGCTTGCTCAGATTCACCAAAGTCCATGGATGACGCCTTGGCATTGCGTTGTTCGGAAAACGAAACCGTACTGGTTGCAGTTGGAAACACAATAGCCGATGATTTGAAAACAGGTGTCAACAATAAAGAAATCACCAATGAAACCACAAAACCTGCCGCGGCAATTGCGATGATTAATTTTCTGTTTTTCCAGATAAAAACGATCAGATTTTGTTGTTCTTGCTTCAATTGTTCGTTAACTTCACTCATGTATTTGTAATTTACGTTTTTTTAGGTTGCACAAACTTAATTAAAATTTAGTTGTAGTATATAACCTGTTGATAGTAATATTATTGTTTTTCATGTAAAAAAAAACAGCCCGAGTTTACCTCGAGCCGTTATTGAAAACAATTATTTTAATTTATCTGCTTCATCGCGGGCTTTTTGCATAATTGCATCGGCTTGTTTGTTTGCCTCGTTTTCTGCTTGTTGCGCTTTTTTGTAGGCTTCATCTTTTGCTTTTTTAGCTGTAACTTCAGCGGCTTTTTTAGCCAGTGGATTGGAAACTGCATCAACCGCTTGTTGGTATGCTTTATCGGCTTCTGAGCGAATTTTATCAGCGGCTTTTTTACCTTCAGCTTTCACATTATCCGCTTGCTTTTGTGCCGAGTTTAAGATTTGTTGTTTTTGTTTTTCCAACTCTTCTTTTCCTTTCTCAACGGCATTGTTAACAACGGTTTTTACAGAATCTTTTACTTGATTTACCACTTCATTGGCTTTGTCTTTCAAAGCATCTTTCATGTTGCCCGACAAATCCATTAATTTTTCTTTAAAGTCGGTATTGATTTTAGGATCTTTAAACGTTCCAATGATATTTGCACTAATTGGAATTTGAGCTGGAATAACGTCTAAATTCAATTTTGGTGCAAGTTTATTCACTTTTGCAACGGCGTCTTCTACCAATTTAATCATTTCTTTTGGCAATTTTTCTTTCGGGATATTCATTTTCATGATGTAATCAATGGATTGATCCAAACCGTTGGTGCCCGAAATGGTTGTTTTGATGCCACCTAACAAAATATCAAATGGATTTACAGCCAATTTTCCGTCCTGAATTTTAAAACTTGCTTTTAAATTTTTGATTGTTTGGTTGTTGAAATTGGCCAATTTAGTAACATCTTCTAACTTATCAAAGATTTTTAAATTAGAGATAGAAACCGAAGAACTCAACAAATCACCCAAACCGTTTACAGAATTTAATACTGGTTCAAAGTTGGATGTTAAATCAGTTGACAAATTAAAGTTGGATGAAATTTTACCTTGCACATATTTAGCAATTGGTGCCAATTTTTCAATCGTCAAGAAGTTGTTTGCCAACTGTTGAATATCCAATTCTTTTAGGTTGTAACCTATTGCTGCTTTTGGTTTTTGAGGATTTTGCGTGTTGTATTGCCCTGTTAATCCAATACTTCCGCCCATTGCATTCAAGTTCAAATTATTGAGAGTTGCAATTTTGTCTTTCAATGTAACTGCACCTTGCACGTTGGTAGCATCCATACCGTTGAATTTTACTTTATTGATGTTGGTATTTAACGCAAAATCAATGTTTCCTGGAATTTCAAACGCCTCTTCTGTTGTTGATGCAGCTGCTGGTTGTTGCGCTGTTGTATCGGCAGAAGCTGGCACAATGTTCATCAATTGATCTAAATCCAAGTTGTTACTGTTGAACGTGAATTTTCCTTTCAACAACTCATCACGGAAGATGTAACCCATGTAGTTATCGATTGTTCCATTCATGGCAAAATCAGAGTTCCCTGTTTTAGCGTCCAATTTTTCCAACGCCAAGTATTGTGGTGCAAATCTAAATTGCATTTCATTGACTTGTACTTCTTGCGTTAATTCTGGCGAAACGTATTTAAAATCTTTCAAATTCAACGTTCCCAATGCTTTAAACGCTTCGTAGTTTTCTTTTTCGATGTAGCTCATTCGTCCGTCCAAGCTAACATCGGCATCCAATTTACCGTTATAGGTTTCTCCTTCTGCAAGTGGAATAACTTTTCCAAGGGTAGCCAAATCTACTTTTGCCAATAATGTTGAAGCAATAGCTGGATCGGTCATCACATTGCGCAATTTTAACGTTGCATCTACCACGTTTCCAACAAAATCAGCATGAAATTTATCCACATCCACTGTCATTTTATCCAAATTGCTTCCACCAGCAAATTGTGACTTAGCAACAATGGCAATGTTATTTATCTTACCTGGTAAATCGGGATATTTAATAGAAGCATTAGCTACTTTAATTCCGGCATCCCAACCTGGCATGTTGGTATCATCCAACACCCCTTTTACTTTTGCGTTCAATGCTAAAGACCCTGATGCCAGCATACCTTCGTATCCTGTTCTGTAGAACGCCGGAATTAAAGAAATAAACTCTTTAAATGTAGCTTTATCGGCTTTTAACGCCAAATCCATGTTGGCTTTATCGGCTAATTGCTCGTAAAAACCATCAATTCCAAATTTTAACGCATTTAACTGAAATGTATTTTCTTTCAAGGTAAATTTAGATGCATTTTCGTTGAATTCTAACAACAAATTGGCAACAATATCGGTTTTAACTTTGCTTAAATACGACAAACCTCCCATTTCAAAAGTAATGGCATCGGCTGTTGTTTTAGTTTCAAAATCAACCACATCGGCAGTTAAATCACCTTTTCCAATGTGATTTAATTTTACGATATTGGCATACAAACCACCTTGTTTATCATCGTAACGCACATCGGCATTTTCTATGGCATATTTTTTCAATTCCAATTTGAAGTTGGAAGGTTCACTTTTTTCTTCTTCTGTTTTAAGAGAATCGGGTTTTACAATATCAAAATTGGCACGCCCGTCATATAATACACGCACATCCACTTTTGGTTCGTTTAAATAAATGGCATCAATAGAAATGGTTTCGCCTTTTACAACATCCCAAAAACCAACATCGGCACGAAGCGTTTTTACATCTGCCAAGGTTACCCCATCAAAATCTCCTGTTCCTTTTACACGAACACCGTCTAACTGTACCGATAAATTCGGGAAAGTGCTTAAAAATGTCAAGTCAAATTCATCTAACTCTACTTTGGCAGTAAGGGTTTTGTTGACTTCCTCTAGCACCAAATCTTTAATTTTATCTTTAAAAAAGATAGGAATTAAGATAATTGCAAGGAGTAATAGTAGAAAACTAATCCCCGACCATTTGAGGATGCGTTTAACAATACTTTTCTTTTTTTTCTTTTCTGAAGTATCCATTAAGCTGTGTTTTTTTGATATTTTTGAAAAATAATAGGTAAATCTAACAGATTTTTATGAAACAGATTTTGATATTTCTAATTTTTACAAATATTTTAACAACTTTTAGTTATAGTCAAATTCAAATTGGGGGTGACGAAAAGGCTGCTAAGAAGGAAAAAAAGAAAAAAGAAAAAGTGAAGCCGGTAGAAAAAGATTTTTATGATTTCCGTGTTTACGTAAGTGGAACTTTGGGAAGCAGTTACCGACTTTTAAAACCTAACACCAAAAATCCTTTGTTTATGGATAGCTTGGGTCAACGTGCCAACGAAACACGCAGCATGGGTTGGGGAACAACTTTAGGATTTACCAGTGATTTATCGAAATATTTGATGTGGGAGGCAGGGTTTTCTTATTTTCAAAACAGTGAAAAATACAGTTATCAGGCTACAGATACTAGTCACACCTACACCTCAAAATACACTTGGATAGGCATTCCACTTAAATTGCATTTTAAATACGATTTAAAAAAGGTGCGTTTCAACGTTGGTGCTGGAGTTCTGCCTCAAATGCAGTTTAAATACAAGCAAGACGATGAATTTGTAAATCACAATGGGAAAACCACAACAAGCTCTGTAAAAACGATTAAAGATGTAAACACTTTTGGTATTTCAGTGGTTGCCAATGCTGGAATTCACTATAGTTTTACCAAGCGTTTTGGGGCTTTTTTACAATTTGAATACCGTCAGCAGTTAACTCCAAGTCATCTGAAAACCTATCCCTACATTCACAAAGGCAACAACATAGGCGCCACTTTTGGATTTACTTTAGGATTTTAAGAAAAAATTGAAACGTTTATTCTTTTACGGCGGCTGTGTCCACTGCAAAATATTCTTTCATTTGCAGTAAAAATTTCAGATAGGCATCAATAAACAACTCGCCTTTGAAATGGTAGCCGGGCGAAGTAAAATGCACTAAGTCGGTACGCATTAAGCTTTTGTGCATCCAAATTTTTGAGGATCCTAACTCGCCCATAATGCCATAAAAATCCCACACGGCCATTTTGTATTTTTTAGCCAATTCAATAATCATTTCACGTTCACGTGCCACGTTGCGATTGAGGTATTTTCTTTTGTAATAAGCATCGTTTGGAACGGTTAGCAACAACGCACAATGTGGATTGGCACGCAAGGCAATTTGCATCATTTTTTCTAAATTATTACGATATACTTCGGGTTTAAACGCATCGTAGGGCATATTGGCATCATTGGTTCCAACTGAAAAGGCAAAAAAATCGGGTGGATAGGTTTTTAATTGTTCTTCAAAACGGTTGCAATCTAAATAGGAATACAAACCTGCACCGTTGATGCCGATGGTATTGTATGAAATCCCCGGATCTTCGTTGAGCAATTGAAATCCATACAACTCCAACTCTATTCTTTGCGAAACAGTGCGCGAAAAATAAACGTTAACAGAATCAATTTTGTCGGTAAATTCAATTTCTGTATAGCCAATTTCTGGATGATGTATGGTTTGAACAACTAATATTTCATCGTTGCCGAAATTGAGCTCATAAGGAAAATCGCCTTTATTGTGAAAGATTTTGATTTTGCAAAAACCGGGTTTTGAAGTGGTATTTTTGTGTTCAAATTTTAGATGAACTACAGAATCGGCACACGTTACCAAAGCTCCCATTGTTCCAAAATCAATGGTTTTATCTTTGTTTCCCACCACACGATAGCCTTTGAAATAATTGGGAGAGGTAATGCGGTAACTTGCCGGATTGTTGGTTCCCGCCAAATTGAGCGGAAACACCCACCCTCTTTCTCCTGGTAAATCGATATTAGAAGTTTGTAGAAACAAGCGAATGTCGTTAGAATAAACGTCTGCCTGAATGTGTGAACCCCCAATGTGGTAAAAATTCAACTTGCGGTCTTGAAAGCGCTTCATGGAATCCAATTGGTGGTAGAGGTACTCAAAATTGGGGCTGTTTTCGGTGTAGAAATGAAAATTATTCTTAGAAAAATCAACAAAATCATACAAGGAGCAAAGTGCAGTATCTTGCAAAATAAAATCGGGATATGCATAATTATTGAGTGGTTGCTGCTTTTGTGCAAAGCCAACAAAACCAGTTAGAACAATGGCTAACCCAATTAAACTTTTAAGAAAAATGCTATACATTCTTAATTATCTTTTCCACTCCAACGGATGTACTCGGCAATAAGCGCATCGTAAAATTTCTGAGCTGCAATTCTCGCGCCACCATTGCTAAAATGCACATAATCGCTTCCGGCAAGACCTTTTGCCACCCATGCAGGCATTGAATTTACGCCGCCCATAGCTTCAAACAAGTCCCAGTAGCCAGCACCTGCTTCGAGTGTAAGTTTTTTCATTTGTTCCACACAGTAGGGCAACAATGGATAGGTTTCATAAACACCTTCGGTCATCATAGACATATCACTCGGACCAATTACTAAAATAGCCGCTGATGGTCGCATGGATTTCAGGGTGTTTAATTGTCCTTTAAAGTAACGCGCATAGTTACGCACTCCTGAGCTGTCTTTAAACGACGGAACAGAATTCCCACCAAATTGCATAATGATGAGTTCGGTGCCTAAATCACTCATGGCTTCGGCTGTTATACCTTTGTCCATTGACCCAAAAATCGTCCCACTTGAACCACGCATCCCAATATTTGACATTTGAATACCGTAATCGCCTTCCAATGAAAAATTACTGATGGTTGGACTAATTGCACTTTTAAATTCGTATTTCAAAGTTCCAGGAGTTTTTGGAAAAGTCAGTTTTAATATATGCGCTTTGCCATCTGTGAGTAGGCTATCTTGGTGGATCAACGTTCCGTTTTCATACACATTGACAGCACACGGTTTGATGCAACTGTTGTAGTACATTTTTACGGTGTTAAAATTGCGTGAGCGACCATAAGCACTTGGAGAAGCGGCAATTTCTATCCAAGCTGTTTTTTGTGTTTTCTCGTTTGCAATTTCTATGCTATCCGAAAATTCTTTGGTAAAACGAGCCGCAGAACCCATTACACCGTATTTTCTATTTTTCAACTTTTCACCTCCAAAACAGGTGTAGCGAATAAAATTTTCAGAATATTTTTGAATAAATGCAAGTGTATTGTAAACATTATTAGCAGGCACTAAGCCTGGTCCGTTTCCACCAAATTGATTTTGTAAACGCTCACGAATAAACCCTGTCATACGGTCGCCTTCAATTTGTGAATCGCCATAATGCAAAATGTGAATTTTCTTTTTATCTCGGGCTGCTGTTTCTAATTTTTCAAAGAATTTATCCAAATTGGCTCTTCCCGCATCATTGAGGTAAATGACGGTAGTGTTTTTTAGTTGTAATTCACCAGCATTGGGTGCGCCCATATCGCCATTAGAACCATTTTGGTGTTGAAGAAGTGGATCAACAATGGTTGTGTCAATGTCCATAATCAAGCTATCAATGTTGGCATTTTGTTGTTTTTTAGGGTGCAACAAACGATCAACAGTTGGAAATTTTAGGTTCATCCCCAAAAAATTTATTCCTTTTTCTGGAATAAATGCGCTAATGGTTATCAATAAGGCAATCAACACCAAAAGCGATAAAACAACTTGATATAATTTAAAATTTTTCACCTTGCAATTTGAAAGCTACAAAAATAGCGAAGTCAACGGATAAATTGTTAACGATAACTCAAAATCAAGCAAGATAAACCAAAAATTATCGGTTTATTTTAAGAATTTCAACAATAAACTATTGGAAACAACACTTACCGAACTAAACGCCATGGCTGCTCCAGCCCACATAGGGTCTAATAAAAATCCGTTGTAGGCATACAACACACCGGCAGCAATTGGAATTCCAATAACGTTGTAAATAAATGCCCAAAATAAATTTTGTTTAATGGCACGTGTTGTTTGCTTAGAAACGTGAATAGCATCTGAAATTTTGGTTAAATCGGAAGAAATAATGGTCATTTTGGCTACATCCATTGCAATATCGCTTCCCTTACCCATGGCAATACTCACATCCGCTTGTGCCAAAGCGTTGCTATCGTTAATACCATCACCCACCATGGCAACAATTTTACCATTGGCTTGTTGTTCTTTCACAAAATTAGCTTTGTCTTGCGGCAATACGTTGGCTTTGTAAGTAGAAATTCCCACTTGATTGGCGACCACTTGTGCTGTGTGTTCATTATCACCGGTCAACATTACCACTTCTATTCCTTTTGCTTGCAATTGGCTCACCGCTTGTTGTGAACTTGCTTTCATTTTATCCGAAATGGCAATTGCAGCATACAAAGTTGTTGCATCAAAAAAGAAAACAACAGTTTGTGCTTTTGCCAATTGTTGGTCTACCCACACTCGTTGTGTTGATGAAATTGCTTGACCTTTTTCTTGCAAAAGTTTTTCGTTTCCAACAAAATACGTCGTCCCATTAAAAGTCCCACTGATGCCTTGCCCACTTTTGTTTTCAATAAGCATTCCCTCTAAAAATTGAGCATCATTTTTGAATTTTGCAACAATAGCATCTGCCAATGGATGTTCTGATAGTTTTTCAATGGAAAACAGAATATTCAACAACTCAGGAGTTTGATTTTCAAACCAATGCACGTCATTCACTACTGGCTTTCCTTCGGTGATAGTTCCTGTTTTATCCAACACCACCACATTGATTTTTTTTGCCAATTCAATACTTTCGGCATCTTTGATTAAAATTCCTTTTTCGGCCGCCTTGCCTACTCCCACCATGATAGCCGTTGGAGTGGCCAAACCTAACGCACAAGGACAAGCAATCACCAAAACAGTAACCGCTGCAATCAATCCACGTTCAAAACCATGATTGCCTCCAAGTGCCATCCATGTTGCAAAACTCACCAATGCAATCACAATAACGGTTGGAACAAAAACGGCTGCGATTTTATCCACCAATTGTTGCACAGGCGCTTTACTTCCTTGTGCTTCTTCCACCATTTTGATGATTTGTGCCAACAACGTATCGCCGCCCACTTTTTCTGCTCGATAGTGCAAACTTCCTTTTTGATTGATGGTGCCTGCAAAAACTTTTGCCCCTTTTTCTTTAGAAACTGGAACAGGTTCGCCGTTAATGGTACTTTCATCAACATACGAGCTCCCACTGACAACTTCTCCGTCAACGGCAATACGTTCTCCAGGTTTAACAACCACCGTTGTGTTCACCTCAATCAAATGGATAGGAATTTCTTGTTGTGCACCATTTTGGTTGACAATGGTTACCGTTTTTGGTTGCAAACCCATCAATTTTTTGATTGCAGAACTGGCATTTCCTTTGGCACGTTCTTCCAATAATTTTCCAAGTAAAACAAAAGCAACCACAATCCCAGCTGCTTCAAAATACACGTGTGGAACAATGCCTTTGCTCAACCAATAATTAGGAAACAAGGTATTAAAAACACTAAACAAATAAGCAATTCCGGTGCTCATTGCCACCAAAGTATCCATATTGGCCGAACGGTGTTTCAATTGGTTCCATGCACCCACATAAAATTGCCTTCCAAAGTAAAAAACTAGTGGCGTTGAAAGTGCCCACATGATATAATTTCCATAAGGCATGTGCATAAAAAACATACCTATTACAAACAAAGGGACAGCAAAAATGAGCGCACCAATCACGCGTTTTTTTAATTGCTTGTAGGCATTTTCCTTTTGAGAAGCTACTGCTTTTTTATCCTCATCGGTTTCTGTGGCAATTAAATCATATCCAATGGCTTGCACCGCTGTTTTTAAAGTGTCAAACGAAGTAACTTCTGAAAATTCAATGTGGGCTTGTTCGTTTGCAAAGTTGACCGATGCATCCACTACCCCTTCTTGATGTTTCAAAAATCGTTCAACACTTGCAGCACACGCCGCACATGTCATATTGGTGACTGTTGCTGTTTTTTTTGCCATGAATGAAGAAGAATTTTATTATTTATCGAGTATCAAATCATACCCCAGCATGTCCAACGCCAATTTCAATTTATCAGGCGAAGTAACATCGTTTTTATAGAAAACACGAGCCGATTTTGTTGGAAAATCTACACGTGCATTTAAAACTCCAGCTTGATTGTTGAGTAAACGTTCAGCACTTGCAGAACAGCCTCCACAGGTCATTTTTTCTACCGGATATTCTGCTTCTACAAAATTAAAATCTGCTTGATATTCGCTTATTTTATTTAATATTTGCGAAATATCTTCTTTTTTATCACTTCCTAAGGTAATCAATAATTGATTTTTTTCGTCTTGAGCAACTTCTTTTACAGCTGTAAATTGTTGCAATTCTTTTTGAAACTCAGAAGAAACGATGCTATCGAATGGAACTTTAATTTGTGTCATAATGTGTTGAATTAATTTTTTGCAAAGGTAAACACATTGCACCGCAAAGTTCTTATAACTTTTTGAGAATAGTTTACAATTTTACTGGCAAATGCCTATCTTTGAAAAAAAAGGAAAATGAACAAACAATTAATTATAGCAACATTTACAATGAGTGTATTTTCAGGTTATTCGCAACATACCTATCCTGTCACCAAAAAAGTGCAACAGGTAGATGATTATTTTGGAACAAAAGTAGAAGATCCTTATCGTTGGTTGGAAGACGACCGATCTGAAGCTACTAAAGCGTGGGTAATTGAAGAAAATGCTTTTACAGCTAATTATTTGTCAACTATTCCTTTTCGTGAAACGATTAAAAATCAGATAAAAGAAAAATGGAATTACGAAAAAATAGGTGCTCCATTTGAAGAAGGTGATTATACATATTTCTATAAAAACAACGGTTTGCAAGCACAATCTGTTTTGTATCGAAAAGATAAAAACGGAAATGAAGAGGTGTTTTTGGACCCCAATCAATTTTCTAAGAATGGAACTACTTCGTTGAGTGGATTGTCGTTCAATAAAAAAGGCAATTTAGTGGCCTATTCTATTTCTGAAGGTGGCAGTGATTGGAATAAAATCATTGTTTTGGATGTTGCAACCAAGCAGCAAATTGGCGACACGTTGGTGGATGTAAAATTTTCTGGAATGGCTTGGAGAGGCGATGAAGGATTTTATTATTCCAGCTACGACAAACCCGATGGAAGTGAACTCTCGGCAAAAACGGATACGCACAAAGTGTATTTTCATAAATTGAATACCAAACAATCAACTGACCAATTAGTGATTGGAGGGGCAGATTTTAAACGCCGTTACATTGGTGCCTATTTATCCGAAGACGAACGCTTTTTGTTTATTTCGGCAGCCAATACGACTAACGGAAATGAGTTGTATGTGAAAGATTTGAAAAACAATTCGGATTTTATTGCACTTCAAAAAGGATACGATTACAACACCGATGTTATTGATACTAAAGGTGATTTTATTTACGTTGTAACCGATAAAAATGCGCCCAACAAACAATTGCAAAAAATTGATTTCAATCGTCCAGAAAAATGGTATGATGTAATTCCAACCAACGAAAACGTGTTGAATGTAAGCACTGGTGGCGGCTACCTATTTGCCCACTACATGAAAGATGCACTTTCTTATATTGAACAATACGATTATGAAGGCAAGCGCATTCGTGTTGTAGAATTGCCCGGAAATGGTACGGTTGGCGGATTTGGCGGTAAAGAAAAACAACAAGAATTGTATTTCACGTTTACCAATTACATTACACCTGGAACAATTTATAAATACGATGTGAATACGGGGAAATCGGTTATTTACCAGCGACCAAAAGTGAATTTCAACCCCGATGATTTTGTGTCGGAGCAAGTATTTTTTACGTCAAAAGATGGAACAAAAATCCCTATGATGATAAGCTACAAAAAAGGGATAAAACTCAACGGTAAAAACCCTACACTTTTGTATTCTTATGGTGGATTTAACATCAGTTTGCAGCCTTCATTTTCGGTAGTTAATGCGGTTTGGATGGAAAATGGTGGCATTTATGCTGTTCCCAACATCCGTGGAGGTGGTGAATATGGTAAAGCATGGCACGATGCCGGTACAAAAATGCAGAAAAAGAATGTTTTTGAAGATTTTATTGCTGCAGGCGAATATTTGAAAGCAAAAGGCTATACTTCAAGCAAGTATTTAGCAATTTCTGGTCGTTCTAACGGTGGTTTATTGATTGGTGCAACAATGACCATGCAACCTGATTTTGCAAAAGTTGCCTTTCCTGGTGTGGGTGTATTGGATATGTTGCGCTACAACAAGTTTACGGCAGGTGCAGGTTGGGCCTACGATTACGGTACAGCCGAAGACAATAAAGAAATGTTTGAATATTTGCATTCCTATTCTCCTGTGCACAACGTGAAAAAGAATGTTTGTTATCCGTCAACCATGATTATTACCAGTGACCACGATGATCGTGTAGTACCTGCGCACTCGTTTAAGTTTGGAGCTGAATTGCAAGAAAAACAAGCGTGCAATAATCCTATTTTGGTGCGCATCGAAGTAAATGCTGGACATGGTGCTGGCCGCTCAACCGACCAAGTTATTGGAGAAAATGCCGATTTAATCAGCTTTGCATTGAAAGAAATGGGAGTGAAAAAATTGAAAAAAGCAAAAAAATAAAAGTGATGAGTAAAACAATAAATCATTCTAATTTAAAATCGCTTGACCAATTTGTTGATGAACAATATGGTAAAAGAGGAACTAAAAAAAGAGAGGCGTTTGAACAAGGTTTTGAAGCGTTTAAAATTGGTTTTTTAACCCAACAGGCACGTCTTGATAAAGGAATTGACACAAGAAGAGTTTGCAGAAAAGGTGGGAACTAACAAAGGGTATATCTCACGTATTGAAAACAATATTAAAGACATACGTTTATCAACACTTCAAAAAATAATTGAAAAAGGATTTGGTGGTCATTTGGAACTATCAATAAAGTTATGGCTAACCCAAGAAACGAACCGCATAGATGAAAAATGAAATTGAAATAAAAATAATAAAACTAATAGAATCCAAAAGGGAAGATGATTACTGGGATTTCAAACGAGAGCCTCATGATAACAATGCATCACTTTTGCACGACATTATTTGCTTATCTAATAGTTTACATAAAGGTAATAGATACCTAATTATTGGTGTTTCTGACCCAAAAGATGGAGCTGAGCTGATTGGGTTGACAAAAGGGCAGGCGAACAGGAAGTCACAAGTTGAATATATTGACTTTATAAGAACAAAACCTTTTTCTGGTCATTGTAGACCTGAAATTGAACTTCATACAATTAAAATAAGAGACATTGAAATAGATGTATTAGAAATTTTTGACTATCCATTAAAACCATACTACTTAACAGAAGATTATAGGGATAAAGACAAAAATGTCAGAGCAAACTTTATTTATTCAAGAACTAATGACACAAATACTCCGATAGATAAGTCCACGGATGTCGGAATAATTGAAAAAATGTGGAGACAAAGATTCGGGTTGGATTTACCACCTTTGGAGCGTATAAAAATCTTGCTACGCCAACCGCAAGATTGGTTTAAAGATATAGGTAATAAACCATATGCATATCACTTAGATTTTCCAGAATTTAGAATTGAATTTTCTGAGACACATGAATTTTGGGAAGTATTTAGTTACTTTTTTACAAACGGAAAATCTTATTTAGGAACTGCGACTTTCAAATATCATTCTACAACATTGTTTGAATTAGAATACATGTATTGCGATGAGATGAGAATTGAGTTGGCTATTCCAAAGATTGCAATTGTGAGATTAAAAGAATATGTGAATTGGTTTTACTATTATGATTTACAAGAGCTTAACGGAATTTTTCTTCAATTCATAACCAACAAGTTAACTCATCTACATTCAAGAAATTCTGCTTTTCCTTTTGTTATTTTTGACAATGAAAATGAAAGGAAAGAGTTTATTGATTATGTTGTAAAAAATGAAGATGATTTACATAATATCGATCCTGATAATTGGTCAAAACAAGCAAAAAGTGAAATGGAAAAGCAAGATAAAAGTTCAGTTATAGACCCGATTTTTATCGATAAAATCACACAATTACATAAAAAATGGGCAAGACATAACAGCTCGTTTGGTAATCCGTCATAAAAACTTAAAACTATTTCTTCTCAATAGGCTCTAATTCCACATCCACTTCCCAGTTGGCTCTCACTTTGGTAGTTGTAGAATACAAATGAATTTCTTCGGGTTGAATTTTTTGTTCAAAATCTCCTGTATCCCAACGTTGGTTGTTGTTGGCATCTACTGTGATGCGGTAACTATATTCTCCTGGTTCTAACCACGTAAATTGGAGTTTTTTATCGCCTGCAACCATTTCTTTTTTAACTGTTTTTCCGGCTAACAACAATTCAAAAATAATCGGTTGGGTATAATGCTGAATGTTTACGTTTAAAGTGCCAAATTCTTTTTCAAAACGTTTGGTAAACACAGCAGAATATTCTTGTTGCGTCCACCCTTGGCTGGCTTTTATTGCACCCGATTGCAAGGTGATTTTTACACGTTCTCCCTTAAAATCAGGTAAAACCAAATGCAATTCATTGTTGTTGGCAATTTGATAATTATAGTTTTTAATTTCTGTAGAATCTGTTGGATTGTACACCACCAATTTAGAAGTATCAACTCCATCTATCTTATCAAAAATAGTCAAAACAATTGGTTGATTGGGAAAAATATTTTGGTGTTCAGAATAAACGGCACTATTTTTTGTTTTCGTTTTCGGTACGCGCAATTTGGTAGAATCGGTCCATTCATCTGTTGCTATTTGCAAACGAATTGATGTATTTTCTTGTGGTCGGTAAAACACCAAAATGCTGTCTTTTTCGTAATATTTAATATTTTCTTGCGATATTAACGTGTCGTTTAGGTACAATTTACCATTTTCAACTATTCGATTAGCACCAATTGCTAAACATCTTGGCGCAACATATTCAAAGGTGGTAATTTTTGGTTTTGCCAAAGGTTTGAATAATTTCAATGCTGCTGAATCTACCAATTTAACTGCTGGCTGAACAGGTTCTTCTTTATATGCAACACCGTCGTTTTTTGTAATTTTTCCACGTTTTGAAGCATCATCAAAAGCTCTTACGTAGTAATTTCCTTCTTTCAAATAGTTTAACGTTGCCTGGCCGTTATTATCCGTTAAACCAAAATACAAAGGCTGCAACGAATCGGGGTGTTCAAACAATCCAACTACACAGTTTTTTTTAGGCTGACCGTTAAGTGCATCAATCACAAAAGTGGAATAGCTCAATGAATCGATGTATGGTCCGGTAGAAAAAACGTATTGAAGAATGGAATCGTTGGCTTCGTTAACGTCTTGCAATGTTTTATTGAAGTAAATGGAATAAGTGGTGTTTTCTCGCAGGGGCTCTGTCCAATACAACATCAATGTTTTATCCTTTAATTCTGATTTAATTTTCACATCGTTAGGAATGATGGAAATTGTTTGAGTTGGATTGTTCAACTTAACGTATTCATCAAAAGTGATGGCAATTGCTTGACCAGAAAAATTGGTGCTTCCATTAGGTGGATAAACTCCAAATGGAACAGGTGCTGCTTCATCGCGCGGACCGCCTTCCAAAGGTTTTACTTGCGCACAAGCAGCCAATAACAGTGCAATTACAATAAATCTGAAAGCCAAGCGCATAATTTGTTTAAATATTTAAAATCCACCTCATCAAAATCATTCAATTGATTGCTGTCAACATCCAGCACAGCAACTACTTCCTCATTGCGAAGAATGGGTACCACAATCTCACTTTTGGAGTCAGAACTACATGCAATATGGCCTGGAAATTCATCTACATTGGGCACTAAAACAGTTTGCTTTTGTTGCCAAGCCGCGCCACAAACACCTCTGTATTTTTTGATGCGTGTGCAAGCAATTGGTCCTTGAAATGGCCCTAACACCAACTCATCATTTTTAACCAAATAAAAGCCTACCCAGAAAAAACCAAAACCTTGCTTGAGTGCCGCAGCAACGTTAGCCAAATTGGCAACAACATCCGTTTCGTCCGCAACAAGTGCCTTGATAATGGGCAACAATTGCTCGTATTGCTCTTGCTTTGTTCCGTGTAATTGAATAGATGCTTCTGCCATTTGAATGATTAATGCAACAAAGTTAAAATAATTTGATTTGTCAAAAACTTAAAAGTGGAAATATGGTGAGAGAAAATTACATGTCTTCCAACGTTAAACAAATTTGTTCAATGTCATAATTATTAAGATGTTTGTTTTTTAAGTAAGCTACTTTTTCTGCAAAAATTTCGGGTTTAAAGTTTTTTCGCTGTCGTTTTACCTCAACTGCAATTGCTTTATTTTTTTCAAGTTTAAGCGCAACAATATCTATTTCATGTTGGTTGCCTTTCAATTCCCACCATGAACCTATAGCCCTATAGTTACCACTTTCAATGAATTGTTGGGTAAAATAACGCTCCAACATTATTCCAGAATAGGTGGGATAATTGTCTAAAATCAGATTTTGCAATGCACCAAAGTTCTTAATTTCAACCATTGACCGATTGCGTTCAAAATAATTAAACCAAAATTTAAGAAAGTGATCTTCAATTTCATATCGTACTGCCAACGTACCTTCTTTTGCAAGAATAGGACGAACTCTTCGAATAATATTGTAATCTTCAATTAAACGCTTTAAATGTCCGCCTAAATTTTTATCTCCCAATTTTGCTTCTATTTCTGACTGCGTATTAATACCGCTTGATATTGCCGCTAGGATGGAAAAATAGGTTCCATAGTTTTTTCCAAACTCTTCAATCAACAAATATCTGCCTTCTTCAGTAAACAAGGAATTGTCGCGTACCATAAAAGCAATCATCTCGTTAACAGATAATTTTTGATTATCGCACAATAACTCCACATATTTAGGAACTCCACCAGTAAAAGCATACAATGCCAATAAATCATCGTTGGTGTATGTTGGATAATAATCACTAATTATTTGTTTCAACGTGACTAAATCAAAAGGTTTTAATTTCAGTATATTATCTGCTCTCCCAAAAAGCGGTTCTTTGTTGTTTAAAAACAGTTGCTGCATCAACGAATAAATAGAGCCAGAAACAATAAAATTCATTTTTGTTTCCTTTCGATACAGGTCCCAAATATGCTGTATATCGCTATAAATAGAAGAATTAATCGTGTAAAACTCTTGAAATTCATCTATCACTAAAGTAAACGATTTTGTTTTAGCAACTTCAAGCAACGTTTGAAATAAAGAACGAAATGTTTTAATTTCAGAAGGAATAAAAACATCCAATGATTGTGTAATTATTTGCGAAAATTCTGCGCAGAGAGCCGCTTCATTTTTGCGTCCAACAAACAAATAAACAGTAGGTGTTGAAGCCGTTGCTTTCAAAATCAAGCTAGTTTTGCCAATTCTTCGTCTACCTGTAATTACAGTTAAACGCGAGCAATCTGTAAAAGCCAACTGTTGGATTCTACTTAATTCAGCTAATTCATTTTCTCGGTTATAAAACTTCATACTACAATTTTATTGCTTGAGTTTTACAAAGATAAATGGAAATATTCAATAAAACAAATTCTGGTAACCGCCGTAACTGTTACCGCCGTTACCAGAACAACTATCTGTTTATCAATGATTTTTAAAGTTTATAGCAATCCTGCACGTTTCAACAAAGCGTCAACGGTTGGTTTTTTACCTCTAAAACGTTCATACAATTCCATTGGTTCTTCGGTTCCGCCTTTCGACAATACGTTTGCTTTGAATTTATCAGCAATAGTGCGATTAAAAATTCCATTTTCTTTAAAATATTCAAATGCATCGGCATCCAATACTTCGGCCCATTTGTAGGAATAATAACCCGACGAATAGCCACCGTTAAAAATGTGAGAAAATGAAGGACTCATGGCGTTGTCTTTCACGTCAGGATAAAGTTGAGTGGCAGCAAATTGTTCCACTTCAAATGATTTTAAATCGTTAATATTGGATGGATTTTGTCCGTGCCATCCCATGTCCAATAAACCAAACGATAATTGGCGCAATGTTGCCATTCCTTCCTGAAAATTTGAGCTTTCTTTGATTTTTTGTACATATTCCATTGGAATTAGCTCACCTGTTTGGTAATGTTTGGCAAATAACTCCAGGGTTTCTTTCTCGTAACACCAATTTTCCAATACTTGTGATGGCAATTCCACAAAATCCCAATACACCGAAGTTCCTGATAAACTTGGGTAGATTGTATTTGCCAACATCCCATGCAAGGCATGTCCAAACTCATGAAACAAGGTTGTAACTTCGTTAAAAGTCAACAAGGATGGTTTGGTTGCAGTTGGTTTGGTGAAATTACACACAATGGAAACATGTGGGCGTTCATTGATGCCATTTTGCAAATATTGCGATTTGAACGAAGTCATCCAAGCACCGTTGCGTTTTCCTTTACGTGGAAAGAAATCGGCATAAAATAGTGCTACAAAATTATCGTTTTCGTCTTTTACTTCGTAAGTTCTAACCTCATCATGGTATTTATCAACATTTTGTATTTCTTGAAAATGCAATCCATACAAACGTTGTGCAACTTCAAAAACACCATTGAGCACGTTTTCTAATTGAAAATAGGGTTTTAACAATTCATCGTCAAGTGAAAACAATTTTTGTTTGAGTTTTTCGGCATAATAGCTTGCGTCCCATTTTTCTAAACGATCGATGCCATCCAATTCTTTTGCAAAAGCTTCTAACTCTTTAAATTCTTTTTGGGCAGCAGGTTTTGCCTTTACCAACAAATCATTCAAAAATGCTTTTACGGTTTCTGGAGTTTTAGCCATTCGTTCTTCCAACACAAAATGAGCGTGTGATTCATAGCCCAACAATTGAGCGCGTTCATAGCGTAAACGTGCAATTTTCAAGACTGTTTGCTCATTGTTATACGCATTGTTTTGAAATGCTTTACGTCCGTTTGCCAATGAAATTTCTTTACGTAATTCACGATTGTCTGCATACGTCAAAAAGGGAATTAAACTGGGGTAATCCAACGAAAAAACCCACCCCTCTTTTCCTTCTGACTTTGCCATTTCGTGTGCTGCTTCAATAGCTCCATGAGGCAATCCAGCCAAATCTTTTTCGTCGGTAATGTGCAAACGATACGCATTTTGATCGTCTAAAATGTTTTTACCAAATTGCAATTTCAAGACCGCCAATTCATTGTCCAATTCACGCAATTTTGCTTTTGCTGTTTCGTCTAACAAAGCACCATTTCGAGCAAAAGATTTATAGGTTGTTTCGAGCAACATTTGTTGTTCGGGCGTTAATGTCAACTCACTTCGTTGATCATAAACCGCTTTTATACGCTCAAATAGTTGCGGATTGAGGATAATATCGTTGCTATATTCTGTCAATTTAGGTGTAATATCTTGAGCAATTTGTTCTATTTCATCATTGGTTTCAGCAGAATGTAGATTAAAGAAAATGGATGATATGCGCTCCAATTGCATTCCAGAATACGTCATTGCTTCTACTGTATTCTCAAATGTTGGAGTGGCTGCGTTGGTTATAATATCTTGTATTTCATTCTTTGCAGTTGCAATTGCAGCTTCAAAAGCGGGAATAAAATCACAGTTTTTAATTTTTGAAAAAGGCGCCGCATCAAAAGGCGTATTAAACGGTTGATTTAAAAGATTCATCTGTTTGATTTTTAGATGAGCGAAATTAATGAAAAGATATAAGAAAAGAAAGAGTTTGAGGTTTGTGGTGTATCAATTTTGAATTAGGATACATTTTTAACAGCAAAGAACGCAAGGGAATTAACAAGGTATTAGTTTTTAACCGCAAAGAACGCAAAGGGATATAAAAATCAAAAATTGGTGTTCTAATTATTTTTTTGAGTAGAAACATGTTTCCCTCCTTGAGGAGGGATTAAGGGAGGTGACTTTTGTAATTATTGAGATATTCTAACAATACACTCATTATTAATATACTATTTTAAATTGTTGTTCAAACTAATTATTGAGTGAGAACATATCTCTTCCGAGAAGCGGAAAGGGATTAAGGGTGGTGATGTGTAAAGAAATAAGTAAGTTACAGGCAACAAAAAAAC
This sequence comes from Bacteroidota bacterium, assembly GCA_029558435.1. The sequence continues at coordinate 21,778 of JAKQEZ010000586.1, read as the reverse complement.
GATTCATAGATATTAAACCCAATTGTTTTTCTAGATTAAACTATCTAATTTAATGAGATGAATAAAAGAAAGTAACCATCATTAAGATATTAAATTTAATCATGGATAATACAATGTAAAAAGCGAATTGTATGTGCTATCACCTCCCTCTTTCCCTCCTCAAGGAGGGAGGTTGGTATCACTTTTTATTTATTTAAAAAATTCTGCAGTGAAACGAAGCATATCGAGGGATGCGGGAGTGAGAATAAATTACTCAGAAGTATTATTTTTTAACCGCAATGGGCGCAATGGAGGCGCAATGGGCGCAAAGGGAAACAACTCACAATTCATAATTCAATAATAACCTCAAAGAACGCAAGGGAATTAACAAGGTATTCGTTTTTAACCGCAATGGGCGCAAAGGAGGCACAGAGGGCGCAGAGAGGAAAATATAAATTAAGCTGTCATTAGAAGAAAATGAGCATCAATATTTAATTTGGTATGTAAATTCTTGGCTAACTCAATAGTTAATTTTCTTTTTCCTGATAATAATCCTGAAATAAATGCTTCACTTACCCCGAGTAATGATGCCATTTGTTTTTGCTTTAAATCTTTTTCATACATCTTGTATCTAAGCATGTCGGCTAAAGTTTCAGGTGTTTTAATCGGCATTAATGGAATATTGTCTTCATAATTTTCTGCAAGCAATGATAAATCCGCTAAAGATTTTCTATCTAAGTCTGAAAGTTTGTCAAAACCTCCCAATTCTGTTGATTTTTGAAGTAATTTTTCAATACGTGCCATTACTTCGTCATACTCTTTTTTCGATTTTATTTGTAGTGAGTTCATAACTTTATAATTTTACTTAAATTGTTTTACAATCTATTTTATCGTATTCCTTGTGTGTTCCTATAAAACGAATAAAAATGGTGCGTATATCAAAGAAAATCATTGCCACTATTCTGTAATTATTTCCTTTTATATTAAAAACATACCTGTCGTTTCCAACTGCATCTACTGAATTAAAGGTTTTTTTCATTTCTGAAAAATTTCCCCAATTTGCATTTTTTGCTTCATCATACCATTTATTCAGAGAGTCAATTGAAGCAGTATTTCGTTTTCCAAATTCTACTAAAGTAGTTTTCGATATAATAACCATTTTAAAATTATGTTACAAAAATAATAATTTTCTTTCAATAAATGAAATTTAATTAGCATAGATTAAATTGTTCCTCAACAAATTTGCGAATGTAGAATAATGGTGTTTATTACTAACGCAGCAGTGTAACGTGACCGCGAGTTACAACTTGTTCTCCAAAACCGTTATACATTTCAACGATGTAAATGTAGGTTCCAGGCTCGCATTTTTTGCCGGTATTGCCAATCAAGCCATTCCAACCTTCATACGGACTGGTGGTGTGAAAAGCAACTTGCCCCCAACGGTTCAATACGGTGAATTTATAGTTGTCTACATCATAATTGCGCAACACAGGAATAAACACAGGGTTAACGCCCTCTGGTGTAAACGTGTTGGGAATAAAAATCAGCGGTTCCACCAAAACACACGATAAGTTGGAAACACTTGAACGTGGATCGTTGAATACATTTGGTCCCTCAACTGCTTCAACGCGATAGCAAACTTTACCTTCTGTTGCCACATCGTATAAATCGTCTTCATAGCTCAACGTTGTTGCAGGCAAAGTAGCAATTGGCGTAGTGGCGTAAACATCATCAATTTGGCGGTACAAATAATACCATAAAATACTACCATTAAAGTTTTGATAAGGTGTCCAATTGATATAGGCTTTAACCTGCGCATTATCAATTTGGGTTTGCAATAAAATGGTTTTTGCACTGTTAGAAGCATATCCCTCGTTGCCACAACTATCGTAAAACAACACACGATAAGTATAACTTTCTTCATTTACATACACATCCTCGTCAACAAAAACATGTGGTGATGAAGGTGAATCAACGGTTGCAATGGTTTCAAACACACCATTTTTCAATCGTTGTAATGCAATTTTGGTTACTATCGCATTTGCATCGTAGGCATATTCTATTTCTACTGCATCGTTGGAAGGTTTAACGGTTGCATAACGAATGTAACTAAACGATGGTTGTGCTGTTCGTTTTACTTGGAAAGAATCCACATTGGAAAATGCAAAAACCCCATTCGCTGCATTGGCTTTAATGGCAAAATAATATTTTTCTAAATTCTGACCTGTAAATGAATAACTTAAATTGTTGGTAGAAGCAACTAATTGCCACACCCCACTCGAAGCTGTTTTTTGGTAAACATCATACGTTGCAACAGGCCAACCACCATAAGCTGTCCAGTTCAATTGCACTTTTCCAGAACAAACATTAAGCGTATTTTTTAAATATATGGTAGTATGAAAATTGGGGTCACGTGCCGAAAGGTTAAACGGATCTCCTGTTGGTGATGGACATGTGTCAAACGCTGCAACCGTATAGGTTACAGGACCTTGTGTGTACGGCTCGTTATACGTGTAACTTACATTTGCTTTTCCATAAATGGTATCTACCTCAATTAAAAATCCAGTTTGTGGGTCTTGCATATACACAATATAACCTCCCACATCGGGTTGTGGCGGCATGGTCCAATTAATGGTAGTAGCATTGGTTAAAGTATCAATAGTAACACTTACCACAGATGGAATATCGGGTGGTGTTTGATCGGTAAATAATGCTCCATTTACTTGCGATGTAAAGTTACAAGGTGTATTTTTTAACCCAATTTGGTAATTCAAGAACGAACCACAAATATCAATCACTTGTTCATAATGTGTTACACCATAAGGCACCGAATCAATGAGCGTCCACGTTCCAGTTGGATATTCTCTGTAAATGTAATAATAGCCCCCCATAGTTGGCAATGCTGGCGATGTAGGGTTATTCCAATCTAAAACCGCTGTTCCAGGATTCAAATTGCTTATATCCAAATAAATATTCGAAATAGTATCAGAATAACGATAGGCTTGTCCGTTACACCCAGAAACAACCGTGATGAAATAATCCAAATCTTGAGTTACTCCTGTATGTGTGTATGACGATGTTCCAATGGCTGGTATTGTTGCAATCACCCCATTTTGAACTGTTTGAATACGGTATTCAACAAATGTTCCGTTGGGATCGGCAACTGGCGTCCAATTGATTGTAAAATCACCAGCTCCATTTCCTTGAATGCACGAAATCTTAGGCGCTTGAATTACACCTGGATTCACCACATTCACCGTTACAGTTTCATAAGTAACTTCTGGAATGGGGCAATAATTATCTTGTGCTCTAAACACAAATTGATACGGCACCACATCCAATTCATTTCCATTGGCATCCAATAAATGGGCACAATCAGTTTGCCAGTTAAAGGTCAACGATGCTCCTTGCGTACCTGTAGCGGGTGCTGCTGAAACCGTAGGACATGGTCCCACCAAACATCCTGCATTGACAGTTGGATTAGGTCCAAACATCAATCCCGAAGAAAGAATGGTATTGGTTTGAGGTGTGCCATCTTGCAAAAGTTCCACATCGGTTGATGCAAGGTTAAAATTAACAACATTTCCAGCCACCACAGTGGTTTGAAAAGTTCCTGCAAATGGCGGTGTGATGGTTGGTGCAGTATTGTTGCCCGTGCAATTGGTAACTATCAACTGCATTTCATGTACAACTTCTGATATTTTCAAACCATTTCGATACGAAGTAACTTTGAATTTCACATTAAACTGTCCTGTAACCAAGCTTAAAAAAGAAATTTCTCCAGTTTGTGGGTCAATTTGTGCGCCTGTGCTTCCGCCCGTTGTTGGAGTTGGATTTTGGTAATCAAAACCGGTAACAAATGGAATAGGCAATGGATTTACACCTGGGTTATAGGCGGCGTTATTTAGACTATTGAGTGGTTGATCTAACTGAATGTCTATAGAATCTAAATCGGGGTCAACTGGATTGAAATTCAATTTAAAAGGTTTGCCCACACAACCAACAAAATGAGGCATTTGTTTGAATTGAACCGAATTGTCATTACACGTATTGTTTTGGTAATTAACATTGAAAATTTTTGCAGTTAACGTAATGCCATAATTCAATGGTGTTTGCAAATTGGTGATGCCTCCATTTCTTGAAAAATCATCAAATGTTACTACCCAACCTTGCGCTGGTGGCACACCCGAAATAGAAATGGGTGCACTGCGATAGGTAATGCGTTCAATGGAGCCAATGCCTATATTGCCGTTTGGGTCGTTGCAATCAAAGCATGCAGGACCACCCGTAGCTTGCGTTCCTTGAGGTGAAATATCTTCGGTAGAAACATAGGCAACAGAAATGGTAGAAAGCGTTGGATGGTTCCACAATTTCAATGTTTGATTGTTGGTATTTACATGAGCACCGTGGCAATCGCGGTAAAAAACCAATTGAAAAACATAATTGCCCGCACCATCGCATTCATAGGTAATACTTCCTCCCATGATATGAGAAGCTTCTGCTTTAAATAAAAAAAGCAGCATAATAAGAAGTAGACCTATGCGCAATTTGTTTCTATTACTGAGTTGTTAACGAATTTTATACAAAATTAGTATTTCATTGACGTATAAAAAGCAAAAAAGTAGCTGTTTTTGAATATTTTTTTAGGTATTTTTGCATGCATTGTAAAAAGTAAGTTAATTCCATGCTATACAACATTCTAAAATTTTTAGTACGTATAGGTATTCGCATTTACTATTCGGAAGTAAAAGTGCGCAATGGTGTGAACTTGCAACACAACGGACCCAAAATCATTATTTCCAACCATCCCAATGCGCTGATGGATGCTTGGTTGATTGGCACCATATCCAAAGAACCAATTTACTACATGACCAAGGCTACGTTTTTTAACAACAAGCTAAAAATGTGGTTTTTGCGTTCACTCAACATGATTCCAATTAACAGGGCGGATGAAGCAAAAATTGAAGGGGTGAACAACAATTCTACGTTGGAAGAATGCTATAAAATTCTTTCGGAAGGCAAAACTTTGGTTGTGTTTCCAGAAGGATCAAGTTACATGGAATTGCTGCTGCGCAAGTTAAAATCTGGGACAGCAAGAATTGCTTTGGAAGCCGAACAACGCAACGGTGGAAAATTGAATTTAAAAGTCATCCCTATTGGATTGATGTATACCAAAGGTGAAAAATTCAGAAGTTCCATCATGGTTAATATTGGTGAGGGAATAACGGTGACTGATTATTTGGAAGAATACAAAACCAACCATTCAACCGCTGCAAAAAAATTGACGCAAAAATTCAGAGAAATATTGGAACAAGTGCTAATTACCACGCAAAATAAAGAACAAGAGGCGTTGGTAACTTCACTAACCGAAGCGTTGCAATCGCGTTATTTGAACAATGCTAAAAATGTTGAATCGGAATTGGATTTAATGAAAAAAATCCGCGATAGAATTGAGCTCTACAGTATAGAAAAACCTCAAAAAATTGAAAAAATCCAAAATTTATTAGCCAATTTGAATTGGAACATCAAAAAAATGGATATCAAAAACGATTTTTTAGACAGAGGGATTCGTTCACGCATGTTTATTCGTCAATTGATTTTATCCTTGTTGGCACTTATTCTTGGTTTTCCCATCTTTTTAATTGGACTTATTCATAACATTGTTCCGTTTAAATTGACAGATACCATTATTATCAAGTCTAAAATGAGTAAAGAATATTATGCTGCAGTGGCTATTTTGTTAAGTTTAATTTTGTACCCGCTCAACTATGCTCTTATTATTTATATTGTTTCATTTTTTGTTGAAATGACATTTTGGGGCAAGGTTTTGTATGTTGTAATGATGCCAATTTTGGGACTTTATTCCTATTATTTTGCCAACTATTTACGTCATATTTCTTATAAATTCAACTACACATTTTTAGTTATCAATAACCGAGAAATGATTGAAGAATTAAAGAAAAAGCGCAAAAAATTATTTGAATTGCTTTTTGAAGATTAATTTTGGAATAGTAATTGGGACTATTGCATACGTTTTATTTAATAGGAACACATGAAATTTTTTCTTCTTTTATTGTTGGTAGCCGTTGGATTTTCAAAGTCTGATTTTTATACTGTTATTGCATCAAATGACCAAGAAAAAGTTGTTGCATTGGAGAAAAAATTAGCCAGCTTATCCGAAAGTAACGATCAACAAGCATATTGGGGTGCCATTCAAATGAAAAGTTCCTATTTTTTAAAAACACCAGCCGAAAAGCTTAAAAAATTTAAAAGCGGTCACCAATTATTAGAAAAAATAATTGCCCAACACCCCAACAATGCAGAATATCGGTTTTTGCGTTTAATTATTCAAGAAAATGCGCCAAAAGTGGTAAAATACAACGCCAACATTGCCGAAGATGCTGCATTTATCAAAAAGAACATTGCAACAGTAACAAGCGAAGTAAAAAAAGAAATGGTTGCTTATGCAAAAATTTCTGAGAATTTGAATTTGTAAATCAATTAATCAACAATACGACTGAACTTCAAATTTTAAATACCTCTTTATTTTCAAAAAAGGGCGTTCATCAATAAAAAACAGTTCAACTTTAGCAGATGTTAAAATTGAACGTATCTTTATACCATGATTTTGGTTACTGGTGCAACAGGTCTTTTGGGTAGTCACCTACTCGTTGAGTTACTTAAAAGTGACCGAAAAGTGCGTGCATTATACCGCGACAAACAAAAAATCAAGTTGGTAGAGCAATTGTTTGACTACTATTTCCAAGGCACGGAACATCGTTTCAATCAAATAGAATGGATGCAAGCAGATGTGTTGGATTTGGTAAGTTTAGACGATGCGTTTCAAGGAATTACCGAAGTTTATCATTGCGCTGCTTTGGTTTCATTTAACCGTAAAGATTTCAAAAACATGATTCACGTCAACCGTTTGGGAACTGCCAATGTGGTGAATTTTGCATTGAAATATGGAGTAAAAAAATTGGGACATGTTAGCTCAACCGCCGTTTTTACTGCCAAAGAAAACGGTGAAGTTACCGAGCAAACCAAGTGGCAAATTTCGGATACAACAAGTGGATATGCTATTAGTAAATACAATTCGGAGCGTGAAGTGTGGCGAGCAACAGAAGAAGGCATGGATGTTATCATTATCAATCCATCGGTGATTTTTGGTGCAGGCAATTTATCCGAAAGTTCGTTGGCTATTTTTAAAACGGTAAAAAACGGTTTGAAAGTTTATTCACCCGGTTGCAACGCCTTTGTTGATGCACGCGATGTGGCCCATTGTTTTGTGCAACTAATGGAAAGCGATGTTAAAAATGAACGCTTTTTATGCATTGGGCACAACATGTCGTTTAAAGAATCGATTGATACAATTGCAACAGCTTTTGGTAAAAAAACACCTACAATTTGTCCCCCAAAATGGATAGCACTTTTAATGGGGCGCACCAATGAATTGTTGAATCGTTTATTTGGAATAAAACCCACCATTACATTAGAAAGTGCTCGCTCGGCCTATTCTTCAACACGCTATTCCAATTCAAAAATTGTGGAGCAAACCAATCATACCTTTTTTTCTTTCCAAGAAACTGTCAACAACGTGGTAGCGTTTGATAAAACACGAAGTTAGTTTTCATTGTAGAAAATGAATGAGCTAAAGAAAATTTTCATAATTAATTCTTATCTTAACCCCTTTGAATTTCAAGTAAATGTTTATTATAGGTTTAATTATAGCTGTTTTTGTAGGTATTACAATGGGGCTAATTGGTGGTGGAGGTAGCGTTATTACTGTTCCAATGTTGGTATATTTATTTGGTTTTAATGCAATTGCAGCTGTAACTTATTCTTTTTTTATTGTGGGAACAACTAGCTTGGTTGGTTCGTATGCCTATTACAAAAAAGATTTACTCGATTTCAAAACGGCATTTGTTTTTGGTATTCCTTCTATATTAGCAATTTTTATTACACGCTTTCTTATTTTGCCTGCTATACCAGCAACCATAAACATTTCTGATGGCTTACAACTATCTAAAGAATATGCCTTGCTTCTTTTGTTTGCAATTGTAATGGTTTGGGCTGCTTGGAACATGTTGAAAAAGAAAAAAAACGATGCCCTCGTTGAAACGTCAGTAGTAACGATATTTACACAAGGTGCATTTGTAGGTTTTTTAACTGGTTTAACCGGAGCTGGAGGTGGATTTCTTATTATTCCTGTTTTGGTTAACGTGTTGCACGTGCCGATGAAAAAAGCAGTTGGAACGTCGTTGTTTATCATTGCCGTTAATTCCTTGTTAGGTTTTGTATCTTCATTGAGTTATGCTGCAATTGATTGGGCAATGCTTTTGTCCATTTCATTGATTGCTGTGGTTGGAGTTTTTGTAGGTAGCTATTTATCCAATAAAATTGATGGTAACAAATTGAAACCTGCTTTTGGATGGTTTGTATTAGCTACTGGAGCCATAATATTGGTGAAAGAAATCTTATTGAAATAAAAGTTGAAACATTTTTTTATATTTACCTTCAACTGATAAATTACATGCAATGGAAAATTATTTAGACAATCACTACATTCACCGAAGCAACTGGTTAAGAGCCGCAGTTCTTGGTGCAAACGATGGAATTATCTCTGTTTCTAGTTTGGCAATTGGTGTTGCTGCAGCAAGTAGCGATAGTGATGCAATAATTTTAGCAACCTTTGCAGGAGTTGTGGCAGGCGCCTTATCAATGGCTGCTGGAGAATACGTTTCCGTTAGCTCTCAAACCGATATTGAAAAAGCAGATATTGCTCGCGAAGCAAAAGAATTGGAAGAAGAACCCGAAGAAGAATTAAAAGCATTAGCCTACATCTACGAACAACGGGGTTTGAAAAAAGAAACTGCTCTACAAGTAGCAAAAGAACTGACAGAAAATGATGCGCTGGCAGCACATGTACGCGATGAATTAGGTATCACAGAAATCTCTCAAGCCAACCCCATACAAGCTGCGTTGGCATCAGGAGCATCATTTTTAGCAGGCGGAGCGTTGCCTTTGTTGGTAACATTTATTGCACAACCAACACATATTGAATATTGGATTTATGGTTCAACCATACTCGCATTAATGCTATTAGGAGCTTTTTCAGCTAAAACAGGTGGTGCTATTGTGAGCAAAGCTGTTGTAAGAGTGACAGTTTGGGGAACAATTGCAATGGGACTTTCTGCCGCTGTTGGTTTCCTTTTTGGAGTAACAATCTAATGAAATTTTAAGGAAAGCTACAAATGTAGTAAAAAAAAATAACAATTCCAGTGATTTTAATCATAAAGGACAAAATTGTCCTTTATTACATTTGTCATAGATTTGTCATACGTGGTAACACCTAAGACAATCTAGAGTGAATTGTTTATTTAAAATTTTAAAAATTATGATGTTATCTAAAAAAAATGCGAAAGTGTTTTTCTTTGGAGGAACCATAGTAACATTTGCCATGTTTTTGTTCATGTCGTATGCAACATTGACAAATGAGGTTCCAAAAAGAACGCATGAAGAAAATCTCAGTGCTGCCGTTATAGAAGGCAAGAAAATCTGGGAAGAAAACAACTGCATGGGCTGTCACACCATTATGGGTGAAGGTGGTTACTATGCGCCTGAACTTACAAAAGTGTTTGAACGAAGAGGCGAAGGATTTATTAAAGCCGTGTTGCAATCGCCTTCCCCTTGGCAACCTCGTGGGCGCAAAATGGTGGCTTACAACATGAGCGATGAAGATGCTGCAAACATGGTGGCATTTTTAAAATGGGTAGGTGAAATGGACTTGAACGGTTTCCCACCAAAACCTGATTACAAATCAACTATTAACAAATAAAATCGAGGTTATGAAATACAAAAGTCAGAAAATAGCATATTATTTCTTTGCCTTGGCACTTTTGCTGTTGGTATTGCAAATAGTTTACGGATTTATCATGGGATTCGCACGTATTGGTTACGATGGATTGCATGAATTTATTCCTTTCAATACAGCTCGTGCGGTTCACACCAACTTGCTGGTAGTTTGGTTGCTCACCGGTTTTATGGGAGCTGCCTATTACATCATTCCAGAAGAAGCAGAAAAAGAATTGGTAAGCGTTAAACTAGCCTATGTCCAATTAATTTCTTTGGCAATTGTGGGCGTTATTGCAATTGTAGGTTACCATTTCAATTACTGGGAAGGTCGTAAATTCTTAGAAATTCCTCGACCTCTGGATTACCTTGTTGTGGTCAATGTTTTACTGTTCTTAGGATTAATTCTAGCCACATTATACAAAGGTAAAAAACGCACCACTACAGCAATGGTATTAACAATGGGATTGGTGTTTGCAGCCTTGCTTTACTTGCCTGGTATGATTTGGTTTGATAACCAAACAGTGGATTCTTTCTTCCGTTGGTGGGTTGTCCACTTATGGGTTGAAGGTGTTTGGGAATTAATCTTGGGTGGTATTCTAGCATTCTTATTGATTAAATTAACTGGTGTTGACCGAGAAGTAATTGAAAAATGGTTGTATGTAATTATCGGTTTAACATTTATTTCTGGAATTATCGGTACAGGTCACCACTACTATTTCATCGGAACTGGTAGCATTTGGATCATCTTAGGTGGTATCTTCTCCGCATTAGAGCCTTTCGCTTTCCTTGCAATGGTGTTCTTTACAATTGGTATGTACCGCAAAGGCGAGAAAAAACATCCAAATAAAATTGCGTTGTTCTGGACAGTTGGAACAGCAGTAGTGGCTTTCTTAGGTGCTGGTATGTTAGGATTGGCGCACACTTTACCAGGGGTTAACCGTTACACACACGGAACATTGGTTACTGCAATGCACGGCCACTTAGCTTTCTGGGGTGCTTATGCTATGATTGTTTTTGCATTCATTACCTATGTGATGCCGAATTTAACAGGTAGAAAATTGTATGAATCAACTAATGGCAAATTAGCGTTCTGGTTGTCCAACATCGGAATGTTTGGAATGACTGCTGCCTTTGGTGTTGCAGGTGTTGCTCAAGTTTACTTGGAAAGAAAAATGGGGATGGAATTTGGCGATGTACAAAACGAAATTAAAGTGCATTTCTATGTGTTAATCGCTTGTGCAACTTTGTTCTTATCGGGTGTTAGCATCTTTGTTTGGGAATTCATTAAATATGGAAAACCAAATGATGAAGCTTTAATTACTGAGAACGGAATTGAAGAATAAATAAACAATTACCAACTATTAATCCTGGGTTGTGTAAAAGCAACTCAGGATTTAGTTTAAAACATAAAAAATATGGAAGCAATGATTGAAAAACAACCAACAACTGTTGTACCTTTTTACCAAGAAACAGGGAAAGAAGTTGAAATTTTTAAGCAAACCTATCTCAATAAAATTCCATTGCTTTTAAAAGGTCCAACTGGAACAGGAAAATCGCGTTTTATTGAGCACATGGCAGCGCAATTAAACAAGCAATTAATAACAGTGAGTTGTCACGAAGAAACATCAGCAACCGATTTAATTGGCCGATTTATCATTAAAGGGGCAGAAACAGTTTGGATGGACGGTCCACTGGTTACTGCACTCAAAACAGGAGCTATTTTATACTTGGATGAAATTGCAGAAGCACGCCCAGATGTGATTGTTGCCATTCACCCATTGACCGACCACCGTCGAGAAATTTTTATCGATAAATTGGGAACAAGTGTTAAAGCACATCCTGATTTTATGTTGGTAGCATCGTTTAATCCAGGTTATCAAAAAGGATACAAAGAATTGAAACCCTCAACTCGTCAGCGTTTTGCAGCCATTTCATTCCAATATCCAAATGCACAAACAGAAGCTTCTATCTTAGTAAAAGAAACTGGAATTGATGAAGATACGGCTAAAAAATTGGTGAAAATTGCCGAAAAAATTAGAAATCTAAAAGAATTAGGACTCACAGAAACTGTTTCAACTCGTTTGTTGGTGGATGCAGCTTTTTTAATCAAATCGGGACTACCTAAACGATTAAGCGTTAAAACTGCGGTTATTGAACCTTTAACCGATGAATTGGAAATTATTGATGCCTTGGTTGATTTGTCGAACTTAATTATTTAAGTCATGTCACTTGATGAATACCTGTTTGGAAAGTATGTGCGCTATCTGAAAAACAAAAAACCTTCGGAAGCAGTAATACAACGCACGGTTGAGTTAAAACCCATTCAACAAAAGTTGACACTTATTGCACGTGCAATGACAGGTTTGCCCATTGAAATTTTTACGGCAGTGAAACAAGGAGGCTACAAAGGTGATAATTTTTTCTTGCCCGAAAAGTTTAATTTTTACGAAAATGCGGATCAAAATTTAGCCTATTATCTGTTCCGCACCTTGTATTTGTGCCAACAACAAAAAATGCAACTCAATTGGTTTGAAACCTCAGAAATTGCCGAAGAAAAAGCAATAGAAATAGCAAAAAACAATTCACAAGCCATCCTAGCAGCTTTGATCGAAGAATTTCCATCCATTTACGAAGTGTATGAAGACTTGGTCATTGCAAAAAATCCAGAATCCAAAGAAGCAATCGACACTTCTTGGCTGTATGGTCGTGTAATGAAAGACGATTTGTTGGCAAAAAACAAGCAAGAAGATTTTCAAAACAATGCACTCCAAAACAATGAAAATCCTGATCCCAAAACTATTCTAAAAGCACGCGCTGTTGAAGAAATTAAAAATTTAACCATCGACAAAAAACAACAAGAAGATTATGTGTTAACTCATAATTTTGAAAAAGTTGAAACAGCCGATGAGTTTTCTGGTTCATGGCGTGATTTTGATGGAGAGGATGAACTGGAAGAACACAGCGATGCATTGGATGAATTAGTCATGAAATTCACTGTTCGTTCCGACGAAACAACGCACAGTGTATATCAAGCCGATTTTACAGACAATGCAAAAATTGCTGAAAGTGCCGAAGCCAAAACCAACAAAGTGGCCATTTTATACGATGAATGGGATTGCTACAAAAATCAATACAAACGTGATTATGCCAAGGTGTATCCCGATTATCAGGTAGAAATAAACGAAAAATACTACACCGATACCATCCAAAAACACCAAACGTTGCTCACGCAATTGCGAAAAATTTTAGCCAACATTAGCAACCGACGCATCGATCAACGTTACCAAACGCATGGTAAGGAAATTGACATTGATATGGCAACCGACCGTTTTGTGGACATCGTATCCAAACAAACACCCACCGAACGCGTGTATATAGCTGATAAAAAACAAGAAAAAGATTTATCGTTGCTCATTTTGATTGACATCAGCTTATCCAGTGATGGTTATACAGACGGCAACCGTGTTATTGATGTTGCCAAGCAAACGGCCATTTTATTTGGTGAAATTCTCAATGAATACCACGTTGATTTTTCGATTCAATGTTTTTACTCGCAAACACGCAACAATCTTTCCTACATTACCGTCAAAGATTTTGATGAAAAATGGAACAAAGCAAAATATAAAATTGGAGGCATCAAACCCAAAGGATACACCCGCATTGGAGGCGCACTCCGCCATTCAGGGGCTTTGCTCCATAAACGCGACCATAAAAACAAATGGGTAATTTTGCTCTCGGACGGGAAACCCAACGATTATGACCGTTACGAAGGAAAATACGGCATCAACGATGTAAAACAAGCTTTGCGCGAGTTGAACCAATTGCACATCAATAATTACGCATTGGCCATTGAATCCACTGCAAAATATTACTTGCCACAAATGTTTGGTCAAAACCATTATCAAATTGTGTCATCGCCCAATGAGTTAATTCATTCAATGATACAGTTATACGATAAATTAAGGGTTGGCTAGCTATTTAAAATGATTTTAAACAATGTTTTTTTTGAATTTATTTTAAAAAAAGACTTGGTGGAAACGATAATTTATATAATTTTACGACAATTATAACTCAAACAGAGTGATTATGAGCATTTTTGGTATAGTTTTATTTTTAGTATTTGGTGGTGTTGCATTTTGGATGCTTTTATTCCTTTTAGGATTCATCTTACCATTTTGGATTACTTTGGCAATTAAAGAAAAAATTCGCCCAAAGAGAATTTTCGAAGACGATAAACAATAATATATTGTTGATATAAACATTAAAAAAGCCCGGTTGTAACAATCGGGCTTTTTTGGCATTATTCAATTTCAAATAATTTCTTGAGTTGAACAGCATCGTTGGGACTCATTTTTCCTGCTAGAATTAAACTCAATTCTTTTCTTCGCAAAGCTCCATCGTATCGACGTTGTTCTTCTTCTGTTTCTGGTTTAATTTCGGGCACTTGAATTGGACCGCCGTTTTGATCTACAGCCACAAACGTATAAATTCCCTCGTTGCTTTTAATGCGTTGACCCGTAACTTGGTCTTCTACAAAAACATCCGTAATAATTTCCATCGATGACGTAAATGCTCTGGATACTTTTGCTTCTAAAGTTACGATGGAACCTAATTTTATCGGGTGATTGAACGAAATATTGTTTACAGATGCTGTAACTACCACGCGTTTGCAATGGCGATGCGCCGCCACACTGGCAATAACATCCATCCAGGCCAATAACTGACCGCCAAATAAATTTCCCATCGTGTTGGTGTCGTTGGGCAACACTACCTTCGTTGTTACAGACAACGTTTCTTTTGGTGTACGCACTTGCATTTTCTTAAATTTTTTTGCAAAAATAGTGAAACTACTTAGTTGAATTGCGTTTCATTAACATTTTAACAGGAAAGTAACTAGCCAATAAACTGAGCGAACTTACCAAAAATAGAATTAAAAAGCCATCAAAAAAGGTGGTGACAACAGGAAATTGCTCACCAAAAGAATTGGGCATTTCTAACAAACCAAACTGTATTTGAGCAAAACAAATGGCATAGCCCAAAAGCAATCCAAATAAAATTCCCTTGCCAGCAATCAACAATCCTTCGTAAAAGAAAATACGAAACAATAATTTGTCATCTGCACCCAAGCTGCGCAAAATAGAAATATCTTCTTTTTTCTCCACAAACAACATGGTTAACGAAGCAACAAGGTTAAACGATGCCAATACAAAAATGAACAACAAAATCACAATCACAATCAAGCGTTCTGTTTTGCTGGTTTGAAAAATCAATTCATTTTTTTCATCATTTGTTTTAACGATAAATTGCTCACCAATAGCTTTTTGAATATTTTCTTTGACTCGGTGTTTATTGAATTTTTTATCCACATCAATCAATAAAGCGCTCATTTCGTTTTCAGCATACCCCAAAATAGTTTGTGCCAATTCGATGGGAACAACCAACATTTCTGCATTCACTTCACGGTTATAGTTCAAGCGCCCCACTATCGTCACTTGACGTGTGTTGAATGGATTTTTGCCCAAACTCATTTTCATGTCGCGTTTTGGACCGTAAACCACAATGGATTCTCTACCGTATTCTTGCGGAATGTAGCCCCCTAATTTATCCAATAACGTTGCACCTATCAATCCCACTGGTTCACCGTTTTCATACAATGCCGGAAAACCATCTACCATGTGAGCTTTGGTGCGAGAAAGTTCTAAAAACACCGAATCTGTTCCCAACAACGTGGCATTGGCCCATTTATCTTCGTTTTTTAAAACAACAATTTCTTCGGTTGCTTTTGAAAATTGCTTAACTCCCGGAATATTTTTAAGTTGCTGTAAATCAATTTCGTTTTCAAAAAAAGTTTTGGATTGTGCCGAACGAATGGTAATGGGCGCATCAAATTCAGAATACAACTTTTCAATCATTTTCTCAATGCCGTTAAAGGCCGAGAGTAAAATCACCAAAGAAGCCGTAATGATGGTTATTCCAACAACAGAAATGCGTGTAATAATGTTTATTACATTTTTCTTCCTTTTGGACGACAAATACCTTCTCGCTATGTAAAAGGAAACGTTTGGCAACTTATTTTTTCAATAAATTCTCAATTTCTAGTGCATAATCCAACGAATCATCGATGAAATAAGCAAATTCTGGAATTTTACGCATATTTTTCAAGCGTTTACCCAAAACTCCACGAATAGTTGTAGCATGTTCTTGAATGCTTTTTAATACTTCTTTTTTATCTGGACCCGCAAAAATACTGAGGTAACAACGTGCCAATGATAAATCAGAAGTTACTCTGACTTGGGTAACACTAACCATTGCGCCAAGGCAAACCTCGCGTGCATTTCTTTGAAAAAAAGTGGATAATTCTTCTTGAATCACCCCTTCAATTTTATTTTGTCGAATTGATGCCATAGTGCAAAGGTAAGATTTGTTATTGGATTAGAAAGAATTCCAACTTTATTTTCAATTACTCAAAAGCTTGTTTATTTTTGTAGGTGTAAAACATACGATGAATGGAAATCGATAAAGAAAAAGAAAAGGAAACAGGCAGAGATGTCCCGGTTAGAGTTGGTATTTCGATTGGAGATATCAATGGAATTGGCCCAGAGGTGATTATCAAAGCATTGAGCGATCATCGTTTATTTTTGGATTGCACACCCATTGTGTATGCATCCAATAAAATTTTAGCATACCATAAAAAGTTATTAGACAATAAAGATTTTGCTTATCAATCGTGCAAATCAGCTGATGAAGCACAAAACAAACGCGTTAATGTGGTTACCATCAGCGATGAAGACGTGCAGTTTGAATTAGGAAAAGCAACTGCTAATGGCGGAAAATTTGCCTTTTTATCACTTGAAGCGGCAACGCAAGATTTAGCTGCAGGTAAAATCGACGTGTTGGTGACAGCACCCATTTCAAAAGAAGCAATGGCAATGTCGGGATTCAAATTCCCTGGTCATACCGAATATTTAGCCAATTTAGCGGGCGAATCGGAAGCTTTGATGATGATGGTGTCCGAAGATTTGCGTGTGGCATTGGTGACCTCACACATTGCACTTAAAGACGTTAGCGCTGCCATTACCAAAGAAAAAGTGGCTGAGAAAATTATGCAACTCGACAAAAGTTTGCGTAAAGATTTTTGCATTCAACGACCAAAAATTGCTGTTTTGGGCTTAAACCCTCACGCTGGTGAAAACGGAAAAATGGGTACAGAAGAAGCCGAACAAATTATTCCAGGAATCAAACAAGCTTATGCTAACGGATGTTTGGCATTTGGACCTTATCCTGCCGACGGATTCTTTGGTTCATCGGTGCACCATCAATTTGATGCTATTTTAGCAATGTATCACGATCAAGGATTAACAGCCTTTAAAACTTTGGCGTTTGATAACGGAGTGAATTTTACTGCTGGATTACCCATTGTGAGAACATCTCCCGACCATGGAACAGCTTTTGATATTGTGGGACAAAACAAAGCCTCCGAGCAATCGCTTAGAAGTGCCATTTATTTAGCTATGGATATTTACAAAAACAATAAATTACACAAAGAAATTTTTGCCAATCCGCTGCCGTTTTCTCCACCCGAAAAACGCAAGGACAGACGCGATGATTAATTTTAACACACACTTAAAACTATGAAAAAAATTGTCCTTACTTTTTGCATTTTATTGATAGGATTTATAGGTTTTTCGCAAAAACAAACTAAATACATCGGTTTTTATAACATCGAAAACTTATACGATACCATCAACCAAGCCAACGATGATGAAGAATTTTTGCCCAATGGCGAAAACAAATGGACGAGTGAACGCTATTTGGAAAAGCTAAAAAATTTGAATCAAGTTATCGACTCCATGGGCAACATGGTGTTGTTGGGCTTTGCCGAAGTGGAAAATAAAACGGTATTGCAAGATTTAAACAAAGCGTCTAAAACCAGAAAAAAATACAAAATCGTACATTTTGATAGCCCCGACAAACGTGGTGTGGATGCTTCAATGATTTACAACCCAAAATTTTTAAAGTTGGTGGACAGCGGAAAAATTGGATTAGTATTGGAGGTAGGAAAATCAGACACCCGCGATATTGTATGGGCAAAATTTACACACAAAAAAGACACCTTGTTTGCAATGGTCAATCATTGGCCTTCGCGTAGAGGTGGTGAAAAAGAAAGCGAACCCAACCGTATTAAAGCAGCAACTACAGCAGCCGTTTTTATTGATTCGGTGATGAAAGCATCGCCTGCTTCAAAAATTGTGTTTATGGGTGATTTGAACGATTATCCAACCAACGTTGCTCCAAAAATGATTGCAGAACGTTTAACACCAATGATTTCTAAAGCTTCTGGTAAATTTGGTGGTTCCTACAATTACAAAAACGAGTGGGATGTGTTAGACCACATCATGGTTTCGCCAAATGCTTTTTCTGGTAAATTGCAAGTAAAAGAAAATTCGGGAGAGATTGTATCCAACGACTTTTTGTTGGTTGAATACAAAGGAAACATTGTTCCGAAAAGAAACTATGCCGGATCCAAGTATTTAAAAGGGTATTCCGACCATTTACCGGTTCGCATTCAGTTGAAATAATACCGTTTTTAAAATTTTGCTGGTTTGTTACATGATTTTGTGTAAACGGCATTTTTAACGATTTTTTTATTCTTTCAGCCGTTAGTTTCTTTATTTTTGCCTTAATGTTTTCAAAAAAGTATAGACATATCGTTCACCGTGCAGTTGTTGCACTTTCGTTGGTTGCCTTTTTGTTGGCCAATGTTGGAATGTTGGTTTATACCCATTCTTGCACCATTTCGGGAACAGAAAAAACCTTGTTTGCTGCATCCGAAGATCCATGCGAAGAAGATATACATTTGGTAAAAGAACCTTGCTGTTCGGAAGAAAACACAACCAATTCGCAACATTCAACTAAAATTGACGAAGGATGTTGCACCAACAACGCCGATTATGTTGCACTCAACATTGATTTGCACACCGATTTTCATCCGCTACATTTTGCACTCATTCCTTTTGATGCCAACGCATTTCCTACTCCAGTTTGGGAAAATGTAGCCTCAGATGCAACTTTTTCTTATGGTGAACACTACATCAAATCGCCACCCGATATATACCAAGGGCGCGATTTGCAAAGCATACACCAAGTCTATATCATTTGATTTAAAATTCATTTTTAAGGCAACTTAATTAATTGAATTTTAATCAAATAATCAATGAAAAAAAATATTTTATTCGCATTTGCGCTATTGTTTTCACTTGTAGCAAATGCACAAATTAACGGAATTATTGTAGGCTCCGACAACGGCAAAATGGAGCCACTATTGAATGCAAAAGCATTTTTAGTACATGCCAAAACAGGTGCATTATCGCACGAGGATGGTCGTTTTGAATTGATTCTACCGCGTCAATTGCCTGATACTTTGGTGTTTTCTTATCCGGGTTATTTCTCCGACACCTTGGTGGTAACCAAAGAAGATCGTTTTTCTAACTTAAAAGTGGTGTTGTTTTCTGATCAAACATTGCCCGAATTTATTGTGGAATACCGCAAAGAAGCAAAATCCATTTCCAAACTCAAAGTGTTGGCAGTTGAAGAACTATCGTTGGGCGAATTGCGCAAAGCAGCTTGTTGTAACTTGTCAGAATCGTTTGAAACCAATGTTTCGGTGGATGTCAACTTTACAGATGCTGTTTCGGGAGCCAAACAAATTCAAATGATGGGATTGGAAGGTGTTTATACCCAAATTCAGTTTGAAAACATTCCCTATTTGCGTGGATTGGAGCAACCATTTGGGTTGTCCTCTTTTCCAGGCACGTGGATCAACTCCATTCAAATTACCAAGGGAACAGGAACTGTTGTCAATGGCTACGAATCTATGGCAGGGTTGGTGAATATTGAAATGTTTAAACCCCAAGACATGGATCGTTTTTTTATCAACGGTTATGGCGGTGTTTATGGTAGAGGCGAATTGAACCTCCACGGAAGTATGCACGTAGGTAAAAAAGAAAAATGGAGCACTGCCTTGTTTGCCCACGGTTCGGGTGTTTTTGTAGAAAACAACTACAACAAAGACAATTTTATGGATATGCCCATGGGTTACTTAGCAGCGTTTAACAACCGTTGGAATTACCAAGGAAAGAAAATGGAAGCACAAATTGGGGTTAACTCTTATTTAGAATCTAAATATGGGGGCGAAGTTGGCTACAAACGTGGTTCAAACAAAGGTTTATTTGGTATGGAAACCGATGCCAAACACTTGGATATTTATGCCAAAACAGGGTTTTTTATGAAGAAACCTTACAACTCCATCGGGATAATTTACAACTTAAAATACCAAGAAAACGATGCGCTTTTTGGCTTACGTCGATTTTCTGGAACCGAAAAACGTGGTTACATCAACGGAATGTTTGAAGGAATTATGGGAACCACTATCCATAAATACAAAGTAGGATTGAGCGGTGTTTTTGCCGATTTCAAACAACGCATGGATACCCTAACCGACAACCGTTTGGAGATAGTGCCCGGTGCATTTTTTGAATACACCTACACCATTCCACGCTTTACGTTGGTTTTGGGTGCACGTGGCGATTACCACAACTTGTATAAATTCCAATTTGCACCCCGCATGCACGCCAAATTTGCCATCACAGAATACACCGACTTGCGTGTAACTGCTGGAAAAGGCTGGAGGGTTCCTAACTACATGATTGACAATATATCCTTGTTGGCAACATCGCACCGCTGGGTGGCTCCAACTGAAACATTGCCCGAAATTTCGTGGAATTTTGGTGGTTCGTTGGTGCAATCGTTCAAACTATTTGGCAACCCAGCTTCGGTGGTGGTTGATTATTACCACACCTTGTTTGAACGCCAATTGATTGTGGACAGAGATCAAGACATGACGGCTATTGTGTTTAAAAACATGAAAGGAAAATCGTTTTCAAACAGCGTGCAAGTTGAATTTTCTTTCCAACCAGCCAAACGTTTTGACATTCGTTTAGCCTATAAATTCTTAGACGTTAGAGCAGAATATGGTGGTAAATTGCAACAAAAAGTAATGGTGCCAAAACACCGCGGATTTATCAATTTGTTTTATACAACCCGCAACAAAAAATGGGAGTTTAACCTCACAACATCTGTGTTTGGAGAAGCTCGTTTGCCAGTTAACCAGTTAGATTCACTTAACTTTACAACCGACAACAAGAGCAAGGTATATCCGCAGTTGAGTGCACAAGTAACATACAAACACAAACGTTGGGATTTTTACATTGGTGGAGAAAACTTGACCAATTATCGCCAAAAAAATCCTATTATTGATGCCGATAATCCGTTTGGAACATATTTTGATGCCACCAGAATTTGGGCGCCAATTACGGGTGTAAACGTGTATGTGGGATTCCGTTTTGTGATTGAACACAAAGAACATAAAGATTAAAACAATTAAAATAAACAGAACATGAAAAATTTATTAGTCGCTTTTGCATTGCTTTTTATTGGAAACAGCTTTGCGCAAGAATTGAAAAAAGTAGAAGAAGTAGTTATTCAAACTTCGGCAGAATGCAACGATTGCAAAGTCCGCTTAGAAGACAAATTGAACTACACAAAAGGCATTCGTTTTGCAGATTTAGACATTCCATCGATGAAATTAACGGTTTCTTATACCACCAAAAAAATCGACTTGGCAACTATCAAGCAAATCATTTCCGAATTGGGTTATGATGCCGACGATGTAAAAGCCAACCCGACAGCACAAAAGGCATTGCCTGCATGCTGTCAACCCCACGGACATAAATAGCAAAAGCAATATGACTAGTCCTAAATAACCGATACAGATTATTAAGACAAAAATAATTAATTATATCCCAGTAAAGACGTCTTTACTGGGATATTTGTTTTTATAAGTTCTTATTTTAATTTGATTTTGTAGATGCATTTGCTCTGGAGT
>JAKQEZ010000582.1 GCA_029558435.1 Bacteroidota bacterium | reverse complement strand
AGTTTTACGAATTTAATACACGTTTATATTTCAGGCTTGGTACGCCAAAATTAACTATTAATCCGAGTTGTAATTTTGTTGCCTTTAAATAATTTCTTGTTTGTTCAATCAATAGTTCGTTAAGTTTATGATTAACTTGCTGATAATCAGCAAAATAAGTGTTAAAATATTTGTGTAAGTCATTGAAAATCAGTACCTTTATAGGTGTTACCAATACTTATAAGGCATGACTTTCAAGACTTACAACTTCAATAAATTTCAGTATTGTTCACTATGCGAACAAAGTTTTTTATCATTAACAGAGCCACTCGGTAAGTGGCGCAAAGATTTCATTATCGACGTTCTTTGGCTTATTTTAAGTATTCAGGGAAAAATCAATTTCCTGCAACTTGCACGCTACGGCAAGCGATGCGAACAACATTACCGCGCTCAGTTTGGCAAAAAGTTTGAATTCCTTGCTTTCAATTCTGCAATAGTACAAACGCATTGTTCAGAAAACAAAGTAATTGCCTTCGACCCGAGCTACATCCCAAAATCAGGCAAGAAAACTGCCGGTACCGGATATTTCTGGTCAGGCTGTTCCTCCCGTGCACTTTGGGGCTTGGAGATTGGCGGAATAGCCGTCATTGACATTGACAATCATACAGCACTGCACTTGGAAGCTGTTCAGACCATTGGTAAAATTAATCAGACTTTATTAGATTTTTATGCTCAAACATTGATAAAAAGAAAAAAAGAATTGCAGAAAATATCCAAAATAATTGTAGTAGATGCCTACTTTTCAAAAGCTCCTTTTGTCGATGCTTTGACAAAGGAAGGTTTCGATGTTGTCTGCCGTTTCCGGGATGATGTCAGGCTGCAATATATTATAGAGCCTGTAAAAACAGGAAAACCTGGTCGTCCTACCACTAACGGCGGTCCGGTTGATGTAAAAAACTTAGACATGAAACACCTGACTTTGATTGAGCAGGATAATGAAAATGTTCAAGTTTTCACGGGTGTGGTAAAAGCCGTTGCTCTAAAAAAGAGAGTAAAGGTTTGCATTGTGAGAAACTTGGAAAATCAAAAGGTAAAAGACACCAAGATTTTTTTCTCCACCAAATTAGATGAAGATGGAATGAACATCTGGACTATCTTCCGCCATCGGTTTCAAATTGAGTTTCTTTATCGTGATGCCAAACAACATACAGGATTGAATAATTGTCAGGCAAGGGACGAAAATAAATTGCATTTTCATTTCAACACATCGCTTACGGCGGTCAATCTTGCCAAAGTTACGCACTGGTTCAGTATCCCGAAAGAAAAACGTCAGGCTTTTTCAATGCGGGACATTAAAGTAATGAACCACAATGCGTTACTATTAGAAAGATTTTTTGACATGTATGGCATAAACCCAAACATACTTAAAAATAAGAAGAATGTCAAAGAACTATTATATTATGGCACGAATGCCGCTTAAAATTTAACGAAGTATTGTTAAATAAGAAGTTGGTAAATTCAATGTAGCCAATCAAGCCATTTAACCAACTCAACCAATCAACCAATGACAAATTTCAAAC
>JAKQEZ010000575.1 GCA_029558435.1 Bacteroidota bacterium | reverse complement strand
GACAACGACCTTATTGCAAAACATAAGGAATTGAATGTGATTAAGGAAATTTTGAAAAGCGGTGCAAAATATCCAATGGTTAAATTGAAAGACTATTTGATATTGAACGAAAACAAAATAAAGCCGAACAAAAACCCTGATGTAAATTACAAAGTGCTTGGCGTAAGCAATGAAGTGGGCATTTTCTTAAACGAAAAACTACAAGCCGAAGAAACCAACCAAAGCTATTTTGTAGTGGCAAAAAATGAATTTTGTTACAACCCATACAGAATAAATGTAGGTAGCATTGGCTTAAACACCAACGATTACGACAACCAAATTATAAGCGGTGCATACATTGTGTTTGCTTGCAACGAAGATGAACTAAACCCCAAATATTTAGATACACTTTTTAAAAGTAAAGGCTTTTTGAATTACGTAAACGACAAAGCCAATGGCGGAGTGCGAATGAACTTTAAGTTTGAAGATATGGAAGCGTGGGAAATCCCCTTGCCTTCTCTTAACGAACAAAACGCCATTGTTGCTCAAATTGAAAAACAAAAAGCGATTATTGAAGGTGCTGACTTGGTGTTGAAGAACAATGAATTTAATCTTTCAGAACTCAATTATCCATTTCAACCACTCACAGCAATATGCGAAAATTGGGATGGAAAGAGAAGACCAGTTTCAGAAAACGAAAGAATAAAAGGTGATATTCCATACTATGGAGCAAGCGGTATAATCGATTACATTCAAGACTACATTATTGATGACGATATTTTGCTTGTATCAGAAGACGGAGCAAATTTGAAAGCAAGAGTTTATCCAATTGCATTTTCAGTATCAGGAAAATCGTGGATAAATAACCACGCACACATATTGAAATTTGATGATTACTATAAGCAAAAGTTTGTTGAATATTACTTAAACTCAATTTCATTAGAGCCTTATTTAACAGGTGCAACTATGCCGAAGTTAAACCAAGCTAATTTGAATAAAATATCTATTCCATTGCCTGACCCAATTGCATTAAAAGAAATTGTTAATGAA
>JAKQEZ010000574.1 GCA_029558435.1 Bacteroidota bacterium | reverse complement strand
AAACAAAAAAGCAAGTCGAAGCACATTTAGGAGCTTTTTGAGTTGATTTTGGTTAATGATATTGAATATTCGTCGCAAATTAAATGAAGTGAATATCAACAAGATGAGGCCTGAAGATATTGATAAGTTATTCACATTTAGGATGTTAGTAAAGCGTGGGGGATTTTAGACAGTTTGACGGTCGAGTGTAAGTGCCGTAAGGGATTGCGGGTGTATTCCTATCAAGTTACACGAAAAGTTAAAGCGGACTTCTGACCTTCGCATACCTCTAAATCCCTTATGGCATTTACACTTTGTTAGCACCTGCGCATTCTCATTTATTTGTTTCAATGTTATATTTAATTTGAAGCATTAATGCAAACTCTACTGTAGGCTCAGTCACAATTGGATTAATCACTTTGTCAAAGCCAGAATAGTTGATATGATCATAATAATAAGTCGTATTCTTTTTTAAATCTTTTCTCTTTCCATGGGAACCGTAGTCGTAATATTCTGTCGTAATATTGGGAGTATAACTTTTATAAAGTTGTGTAGGAAAAAAACTGTAAAACGATTCGCCATAAATTTCAGACGAAGTTGTCAGTTTGATGTTAGTGGCTTTTACATATAAATCTTTTTTTCCATTGATTACTTCCATCGCTGTCTGAAATAACTGCGTGTAAATTTTATTGATGTCGGTAACCATGTAGTCAACCTTTGCCAAATCATAAATTCCGTATTCGGATGCAATAACTACCATTTTGTCAAGGTCTTTAATACTTTTGAATTTTATAATTACATTCTTTTTCTGCTCAAACCCGCTGATGAATTGTTCTGCATAATTTCCGTTTACCTTATAGTCGGAAATTTGGGTTTGCGTAGTCATATCTACATAAATATCTGTTTCCGAAATACTTAATTTGGTTGTCAAAGCAGAAATAAATTTCTGTATGCGATCATCAATTTTTGTATTTGCATCTTTAAGTGTTGTTGCAGATTCGGAAACGCCAAAGGTTGCAACATAACTGTCCGCAATTACATTTACTAAAACATTTGCTTGGATAACAAATGCACTGTCTGATAAATAAAGTTTGCTTACTGTCTGGAGTTTGTCTGTCTGGTTGTAATTGTAGTATTGTCCGATGACTTGATTTCCGCTTTGTTGTCCGAAAACTGTTAACGCTGGAAGGAGAAGTGTCCCGATAAGAATAATTTTATGTTTCATTTTTTTTGTGTTTATGTTGTTTATATGTAAAAAATTATTTGATGTGAAGTTGTCTATTTGCATTGGTGCTAACGGTTACGTGTATGAGTAGTGGCGGAATACGGGGCACTTCACTGTCAACCAAGCACAAACTTTGATAGAAGTACAAAGCTTGATTTAACCACTGAACCGCCACTTTTGGGTAGGTGCTGTTATATGCGGTTTTTCTTGTTTCGGTCAACTTGTCCGTTATAATTTTACGTTCAGTTCAAGTCGTCCGCCAAAACCAAGTTCAATGATTTTTTGAAGTGTCGAAATGCGAGCTTCTTTTATATTGTTCTCAATTTTTGAAATGTAGGATTTAGTTGTCCCAACTTTTTCTGCAAGTTGTTCCTGTGTCATTCCCATTTCAACACGAGTGTCGTGGATTAAAGCACCGATTTTAAATGCTTCATAACCTGCTTCAAGTTCGTCACGCTCTTTTGTTCCACGTTTGCCGTAGTTTTTTTCTTTGAACTCTTCTAGAGTCATCAAGTTTTTATTTTTACTCATAATATTTATTTTTTATTTTGAATTCGTGAATACTTCGCATTTCAATTTCATATTCTGCTTTTATTTTAAGTGCCATTTTTATTTCCTTCTTAGGTATCTTCTGAGTTTTCTTTTGAAATCCGTTCGCCAAAACAACCAGTTGTCCTTTGTCAAAAAAACAGAAAATTCTAAAAATGTCGCTTCCTAATTGAACTCGGATTTCATAAAGTCCATCTGTATTTTCAATGTGTTTTAGGTACGTTTCAGGAACTTTTTGTAAGTCTTCAACCAAGTCAAAGGTCCAAACAATTTTAGCTTTTACTTTCTTGTTTTGTTTGACAAAGAATTCTTGAAAGTAGTTTTTATAAAATGTTATTTTTCTATGTTTCTGATTTTTGTCCACAGTGCAAAGTTACAAAAGTTTCTCTAAAGTGAAACATAAAGGTCGATTTTTTTATTAATGTCGTCTTGTTGGGTTTCTCAAAATCGCATATAACGTTTCGGGGGTTTGCGATGGCGGGGAGTTTTAGCACTAAATTTCATTCGGAGAACTGAACTTCCACCTTGCACAAATGTGTCTGCGAAGCACGGAACCCCCGCTATCGCAAACCCCTTGTTATCGGCTGTTCTTCTGTCCGTCATAGTTTAAATGTCTCTACGAAGATTGAATTAATTTCTTCTAACAAACTTTCTTTCGGTTGTTTCTTCAATGCGGTCTTTCGGTATTCGTGATAGAGTTCTAAAATCTTATCCTCGTCTTCTTTTTCTATTCTGTCAATGTCAACCATCAAAGATTTGTTGATGTCGTTAGGCTCAAATTTTTGTAAGCCGTTCCCATATTCTCTACGGTTGTCGTTAAAGATGTCCTTTGAAATGTCAGTGAGTAGATAAGCAAATAGCAAATCAACTTTTGGCTCTGAAAACATATTCAGGTAAAAGCAGTGGAAAGTTGTGAGGTTGCTAATCATCGCTTCGTTGCGAATAAAACGAAGTCCGTTACGATTGAAAACGGAAACCCAAATGGGTGAAGGTGGTCTGTTCTCTAATGTGTGCCAAGGATTACGACTTGCTGTCAAAAACTTCTTGTGGACTTCTTCGGCTTCTCCTTTTTCAAGGTATTTTTTCAATGAGGGTTCGGTTGGCTCGGTGGCATTAATCAGGTAAACAAACCTGTCTTGTTCTTTCAAGTTTACAAAATCCTCTGTTGTAAAAAATGCTCCATCAATATCAACTGATTTTGTAACGCAAGGCAACAAATACTTTTTATCAATGTTGAATTGCTTTGCCTTTGACTGGTTGAAAGTAAAATACTCGTTTGCACCTGTCGCAATACCACGAACAACTTTTCCAAAGTTGGAGAAAGGCACAAGGTTTTTAAATCTTGTTGCGTTTTGCTCTTGGTAATATGCTCTCCATTTTATTTCGGGATTGAGTTTTGAAAATGCAATTGCATTTTCTGATTTGATTTTCGGATATGCAGAAATTTTTTTCTGCAAGTCAAAAAGTTCATCCAGCGTTTTAATGTTGACGAATTCAACCTCCGATTTTTCATTGTCGTTTGCGAAAAGGAGAATAGAAGCAGTTGTTAGAGCATCATCAAAAACATTTTCCTCAAAATCAAAAATGATGATATAGCGAAGTAGTTTGTTTTTGATGAGATATGACTTCACCAATTTGCCGTAATCAGAATTCAAAAACTCTGACGGAATAATGTAGGCGGCTCTGCCGCCTACATTTAATTGATAAGCAGATTTTAAAAGAAAGAGTGTATAGAGATTTGTAAAGCCATTTAGCTTCAAACCCAATTTTTCCTCTATTTCTTTTAGAGTTGCTTTGTTTTCGTAATCGTGAAACTTGAAGTATGGGGGATTGCAAATAATTCCATCGTAACGATTTTCCCAATCGTTAAACATATAATCCTTCAACTGAATAGAAGTGTTCTTTTCATTGCCAAAAATATTTGCGGCTTGCCGCAAAATGTTTTCATCAATGTCAAAACCTTTTATTGAACACTCTTTATTTGCTTGTCGGATTGCTCTTGCAAAAACACCTAAACCAAATGCAGGGTCAAGAACAGTTTGCAATTTTTTATTTGCAGTAATCCACTTAGCCATGAATTGAGCAATTGGAAAAGGAGTGAAGAACTGTGCAAACTTCTTTCTGTGCTCCAATGAAACGAATTGAGAATATTCTTTCTCTGGCTCATTGATTGCGATATGTTCTTTGGTCGCCAGCATCAGAAATCTTTTTGGTTTATTCCTAATACTCCACACAAATTGGCAACATCTAAATAAGCAGTGCCGCCTTTGAATGTTACATAAAACAATAATCTTCCTCTGCCCATTTCCTTGCGAACACTTTCGTGTTGTGGTTCATCAATTTTATAAGCAATCTGAACTCCGCTTTTGGAGTTGATTTTAATTGTTGTCTTGTTTTGATTTTTGGTGTCTGCTTCAACAGAAAAAACAATATCCTCTTTATCAGGGTCAGATATTATTTCAAGAATTTGCTCAAAGGAAATTCCATAAACCTTGTCAAAGAAAACTTGAAAATAAAAGTGGGGAACATTGAAAGTTTCAATCCATTTGTAAACTACTTTGATGTCCTCAACTTTAGGAGTGATAGAAAGAAAATCTCTTTTCTGAACTTCCTTTATTGCTCTCTTTAACTCCTTAAACAAGTCATTGAGTTGAACCAACCTTTCTGATGAACTCCAACCAGGAACTTTAAAATCGGTAACGCTTAAAGTTTGAGCCGTGATGCCCTGTAAAACTGGAATGTATTTATTTCTCGTTGGATGTTCAAGTATGTCTGTGAACTCTGCAAGTATTTTGTTTCTGGTCTGAATGGCAAGAAGTGAGAATTTTTCAGTTCTCACTTGCATTGCAGCTTCGTATTTGTCAATTAGAAAAGCACTTGAACGAACTTCAATTCCTGCAACTGCTTTCTTTACATAGTCAGTGATTTTGTTGTGAGGAATTTGGCTGATGTCGTAACCTAAATTTTTATCAAAGTCAGATGTTTTGAAAATGAGTAAGTCGGGTCGCTTGCCAATTGTGTCAAGCTCACTTTGAAAGTCCTGATAGAAATTATCAAAGCCATCCTCACCTGCAACCAAGTCATCTGACTTGCCATACTTAACAGCAACAAAGTTTTTTGAAGTTTCATTGATTGCTCTTGTTACAAGATTTTCAGCCCAATCACCTTGCTCTTTGTTTGTGATAAAGTTTGAAGATGCCTGTGTCGGTGTTCGTGACGGGTCACGGGGCAAACCGAAGTCAACTAAAGTTGCTGGAACATGCTTGGTTAATTCTCTTATTCTTTCGTAATAGGTCATTGTTTAGTTTTTAAATATTGAACTTTCTTTTCCGCAACTTTCAAAGTGTCAAGGTCAGCTTCTTCTTCCAAAATTCTGTAGGCGATTTGGTCGCTTAAATATTCTTTCATCATTTCCCTTTCGTCAAGTTTGAAATACTTTGCAACCTGTTTGATTTGTTCCTTTGTCGGCTGCCTTTCGTTGCGTTCAATCTTGCCAAGCAAAGAAGTATCAATACCGATTTCCTCTGCAACCTCTCTCAAAGAAAGCTGTGCTTCTTCTCTTAGCGTTCTGACTTGTTCAGCAAATGTTGTTACTTTATTCTTACTCATTTGTCAAGGACAATTATTGTCCAAAGGTAAGGTTTTAGTTTTATTAAGGACAAATACTGTCCTCAAAAGTTTTCAACAGTCAGCCCCGAAAAATGTGTGTTAAAAGCACTTCCCGTTCAAGTTAGCACGGTCGCCATAGAATAGCCGATAACGTCAATTCGTCTAATAACCTATATTTTTGTTATTAGATTTTCAAAAATAGATAAATATTTCCATTTTAAGAGATTAAAATGGGATTTATTTTTGTGAAAATGCATTTGATTTTCGAGAATAAAAAGGGTTGTAATGGGCTTCAAAT
>JAKQEZ010000567.1 GCA_029558435.1 Bacteroidota bacterium | reverse complement strand
ATTTGACCAATGAAGTTAGCGAATATTCACAAACATTATGTTGCTCTATTATTGATAATAGGAGGCTTTCAATCTGCACAAGCACAAACTTGGACTTTGCAACAATGTATTGACACCGCACAGGTTCATAACAAAAACCTGCAAATGAGCAGAAACAATATGGCCATTGGTGATCAAAGAGAGAAAGAAGCCAAAGCCAATTTAATCCCAAAAGTCACAGCCAATGCCGATTACAAATATTTTACAAATCTGCCCTACCAACTTTTGCCTGTGAATGCTTTTAATCCTGCACTACCCGCAGGAGAATACAGAGCAATGCAGTTTGGCGTTCCGCACAACATAAACGCAAACTTGCAACTCTCAATGCCATTGTATAATCCACAAGTTTATGGAGCCATACAAACTACTAAAATTGCTTCGGAATTGACAGACTTGCAGTATCAAAAAACGGAGGAGCAAATCTATTTTGAAATTTCCAATTTGTATTACAATGCCCAAATCTTGCATTATCAATTGGCATTTATTGACAGTAATCTGATTAACGCAGAAAGGCTTCTGAAAAATATGCAATTGCTCAATGAACAATTGCTTGCCAAAGGAACAGATGTTAGCAAGGTGAAATTGCAAGTATCGCAATTAACCACCCAAAAGGAAACGATCAAAAGCAAATACGAGCAGGTTCTAAATGCGTTGAAATTTGCTATGGGTATTTCCATTGAACAAAATCTGCAAATTGAACCAAACATTCAATATCAAAACACAAATGAATACACTCCTGCATCAACCTTAGATATTCGAATAATAAAAACTCAAAACCGCTTATTATCAAGTGAACTCAACACACTCAACAAATCAAGGTTTTTGCCTTCGCTAAATCTGGTTGGAATGTATGGAACAACGGGCTTTGGTTATAACGGTCAACCTGCTTCTTTTCTTGATTTTTATCCGATTGGTTTTGCAGGTATTCAATTGTCTTATCCACTATTTAATGGAACGGTTACGCTTCGAAAAATAAATCAGAAAACACTTGAACTCCGAAACAATGAACTTCAATTT